>JAHJLU010000351.1 GCA_018821745.1 Myxococcota bacterium
AGGCGCTTGTCGTTCATGTTTCGCAGCATGGCCAACTGGTTGGAGCAGAATATGCGGATGGGGCTGAACATGACCTGCACGCAGCTTGAGCCGTCGTGGCTGTTAGTGAGGAGCAGGTACCGGGCGACCAGGTCGTTCCCGGTGATGCGGATCTCGTTACGGAGCTTGGCCAGGACCCAGATCATGGAGCCGCCTTTGAAGGCTCCGGCACCTTCGTAGGTGGCGAGGCCTGCTTCGATGAAGGCATCGAAGAACGTGAAGGCTCGGCGGTTCTGCACGATCTTGTACTTGCTGCCTACAACGCCGATGGCAGTGGTGTTGCCCTGTATATCCTCCTTAATAACTGCATATTGCCCATGGATAGGTGTTCCATCGAGGGCAATGATGGGCATCTTCGTTGCTGTCCAGTTGAGACCAGCTTGTTCAAGAGCTTCTGCTGCTGTTTGCGGGGAACCGTTGAGTACGTGGCCTGTGGTATGCCAGGGGGGAACGATGCTGATGGAGCCTGTTGTAAATGTCATGATGATGTCCTTTCTATGTTGTCTGTGTTGTGATTGAGTTTGCTCAGACATGAGCGTTGGTAGGTTGGTCATGGGATATGCTTGCAGGTATGGTGTCAGCGTGGTGTCCTCCTTCTTGGGGTATGTGTTGGCGTTGGTACTGTTGCGGTTGCGTTAGCAGTTGTCAGTTGGATGTGAAAAGGCCCAGAAATGGGTCGATGATGGGTTATTGCGGGTGGCTAAATACGGGGCTTAGTTGTGCGGATGATATGATAGGCGGAATGGGCCTTCAGGTATCTTGTAACGTAAAATCTCAATAATTGTAGTCGCTACCGTTGTTAGGGTTCGGACTTTGGACGGGGGGAGCTACGTTTTTTTGGTCATCATTGTTTTGCTTGGACTCCATCTTCGTGTAAGCCCAAATCAGAAAAACGATAAAGAACAGGAACAGGGCGAATTTCAACGAGCTATTCGCCCATGAGTCCATAGCTTCCTTGAACTCTTTTTCCTTCTCCTTCTTGGTCCCACTACCCATTTGGATGAGAAAGTACACTACGATAATTGCGGCGATAAAGATGAACACTGGAAAAGCTTGCTGTTGAATCATTTTAACATCTCCTATCTCTGCCCTGCCTTTGTGCCACAGCCCAGTTTCTCAGTGAGACCATCGATAGGCTTTTGAGATTGGCAGACCTCCGAATTGTGCCTACACAGGGTATCGTTGCCACATTTTTTCTCGCATTTATCTGCCCGATCTTGACAATTCCTGATGCCAAAGAGAAAGAGAATCACGAGGAAGATTGTCCAGCCACTTATTTTACCACCTGACTTCATTGAGCACCTCCATGTGAATAAGATTTCTGCTTCTTAATGTAGGCCTCACAATCAGGAGAGCACTCTGACCAGCAAGCGTCGTAGGCAATTTCATCTAGCCGTTGCTGTTCGCTATAGCTTTTATTTGGGAATGTCTGCCTGCCGATTCCAACAGATGAGTCATGGCACAATCTCTTGCAGTAGCTTTTACAGTCCTTCTTTTTTTTGCAGCCAACAAATAGTGAACAAGAGGCAACAATAAGGGCAAGGATGAGCAAGTATTTCATGATATTGCCTTTCTCATGGAGAAGACTTCGGTCTTCTGATATTTTCGAATGTGGATGACAGCTGAGCTTAACAGCTAAGCTAGCTGTTCATCGAGTTCTGATCAAGCAATTACTTGTGAAAAATTCTTACAGGGGGATTGTAGTAGGAGGTTGGTCAGGAATTGACCCGGGGGAGAGGGGAATTCCGTATGCGCAATAGATGCAAAAAATGTGGTTTTTTTATGACGCATTTTTTGCATAGTCAGCAAATGCCTGTGTATCAGCCGATTGGCAGTGGTCGTTATCAACGGCAGAATCGTTCGAGCCTTAATCTTCGCCTTTTTTTGTTCCGAGATGGGGCTGTCCCCTACCCTTTTTCTTGGGTAGATTTTTCCGTTGAAAACCGCGCCGCTTCTGCGCCGCTTTTTTTGCCCGGATTTTGATGGTTCTGGGTGGATTTGGATGGATTTAAGTGGCGTTGCCTGAGTGGGAGAAACTGAAGTAAAATGAAGTGGATGCGCATCAACTCTTCAGAATCTTTTGATTTGTTTATTTGTGGCGATGGAGGGACTTGAACCCCCGACACAGCGGATATGAGCCGCTTGCTCTAACCGGCTGAGCTACATCGCCAGAGCAGAAAAACATATAGAGTATGGAAATTTTTTGTCAAGGGTTTTTTGGTGATCTGGTGGGATGAATCGGGATCAGGTGATGGCAGGCTCTTTTGCCAGTCTCGTCGGCAGAAATTCGCCTGCGGGGTAATCGGGAGGATCCCTGCGGCATGTTCCGTGGGGTGCAGTGCGCTCACCCTGCGGGGCAAATGGAGCGCATGTACGGGAATGGATTGAATCCGCTGCATTTTTCCTGTATCTTACAACGGATCGCAACGCCCGGATCGACTCTCCGGGAGGAAACTGATGGTGGCATGAGCGCTCTTACACGACCAACAATACTGGTACTTGGGGCAGGGATGGGGAAACGAATGGGCGGGCCGAAAATTTTTGCCCACGGTCCTGAAGGGGCATTTTGCCAGTACATTGAGCGGACTGCCCGTGCGGTCGGGTTCCCCATTCTGTGGGTCCTCTCACACCATGATCAGGCAGCCAGGGTCGAGTCCCTCATCGGCACCAGTGTTCATTACGCGGTCAACAGCACCGTGGGGGGGGATATGTTCTCCAGTGTTGTCGCCGGATCCATGGGGCTGCCTTCGGGATCCGCCGCGCCAGCCATAGTGTGGCCCGTGGATTTTCCCTTTGTGAGTCCACCGACCCTGGCGGCAATCGCCGGCGGTGCGCTGTATGCAGACATCGTTAAGCCCCTGTATGAGGGTCGCGCGGGCCACCCGCTGCTTCTGTCCCGCAGGGCCCTGGCCCTCGCCGTCTCCACCGTGAGGCAGCAGGGCCTGCGCAGCTTCTTTGCAGAGACAACCCTGTCCCTGGGGTTTGTGGCAGTCAACGATCCGCAAATACATAACAATATAAACCACCGGCAATGATAGATCCGGCGGTGGTGCCCCCTGCCCCTTCTCCGGACAACACGTCCCCTGACGCGCTCTGCATAATCCACATGGTCTCGGGGATTTGGACTGGACATTCCTGATTATTGTGTAAAAGTGCATTTGGAGGTTACTATGCGCACACCACTATTACTTTCCGTTGTTCTCTTCTCCATCACCCTCTTCGCTTCCCCCGCCGGGGCAGTCAAGTACCACAAAATCAAAACGAATATGTCCGGTCCCGATGTGCTAAACACCGCCGGAGCGCTCCTGGTTCAGCACAAAAAACAGTTGGGCTGGGTCGGGGTCGATCTCTCACCCCGCAACGTGGTGTCATCGAAAACAAAACAATTTGTCGCGTTTGATCAGGTCTACCAGGGGATGAGAGTGATGGGACGCGAAGTAAAAGTTGAGCTGGATCACAATGGCGCGCCTCTTCGAGTCTTTGGAAACCCCCTCTCGGATCTCTCGTTGAAGGTTCCGACCCTCATCAATCCGGCCCAGGCAATTATGGCCATCGAAGATATGGAAGACCGTATTCTGCCCCTGGATCTCGGTGGCGAGATAGTTGTGATGGCCCACGGGAAAAAGCCGGTCATCGCCTACCTGTTCTCCATTTCCACCGGGGTTCACCTGTACCGGTATTTCGTTGATGCCCTTTCGGGGAAGGTGCTCATCAAACAGCAGGGATTCTTCAACGCCTACGGAAAGGTTTTCCTTCTGGATCCGGCGCTCACCCCCGACGCGACCGAGGTTGAGCTGCAGAATCTCACCGCCGATGCCACCTATCTCGACGGATATGAAGGCCAGTTCAAGGTGTGGCAGTGTGTCACCGCTCCCGACGCGGGCGGCATGATGGGAGCCACTCCCGACATTGAGAACGCAACACTGATCTCCATCCCCACCTCCGACGCCTCGGGTAACTACATCTACGAGCCGGTTCTCGATCTGGACTACACTGAGCTGGCAGGTGCGGTAAACCTCTTCTACCACGTGGACAGAATGTACACCGGGTTCCGGTCACTGGGATACACCGCTCCCCTCAATATGGACATTATTGCCAACCTCCACTCGGAGAGTGGGGGCACAAAGACTCCATACGACAACGCCTTCTTCACGCCCTCCCAGGACATGAGCAAAGACATCATCACGGCCGGTCAGGGAACCGACATCGACCTCGCCTACGGCGGTGATGTCATCATGCACGAATTCACCCACTCCGTCATTTATCATGTGGCCATCGGCCTTGACGCCCAGCAGTTTGACCAATACGGCATTCACCGCATGCCCCTGGCTATCCACGAAGGCCTGGCCGACTACTTCCCCTCCTCTCTCAACAACAGCCCCGTCATGGGCGCCTGGGCACTCGAGGAGATTGAAGCCGGCGCATCAAGAAACCTTGAGAACAACACAAAAATCTGCCCCGATGATATGCTCGGTGAAGAACACTACGATGGCGAGATTCTGGGCGCAGCCAGCTGGGCTATCCGTCAGGCAGTGGGTGGACCGGAGACGGCGGATCCCATCATCTACGCGACCCTGCTCAGGCTCTCCAGCAACTCCACCTATAAGGATTTCCATGAATCCCTGGTTCTCTCCCTCGCCGACGCCCTCACCGCTGGCGATATCACCCAGACCCAGCACGATGACGCGCTGGCCGTGAGTGTCTCCAAAGGCCTTGATATTTGTGGCAGGTATCTCCCCCTCGACAGCACCGAGTCCAACTCAACCGCCTTCGGTCTCAATATGCTGGCGCAGGCCATGGGAGGAACCTGTTCCCAGATGCGTGGCATGCTCAACGGGTATAACGCCGCCATGCCTACCCTGTTCCAGTACGCGGTACATGTTCCCGCAGGAACCACCTCCCTCACCCTCAATCTCGACCTGGCTCCCCTGGAAATGGACACCGATGTGAGCTACCACGTCTACGGACGCGGTGGCGAGATGGTCCAGTATGACCTGGTGAGCATTTACGGATTCCAGGTTCCTGCGCCCGCCGACTACGATGTTGACTTCTCCGACGGTGGGTCACCATACACCAGTATGTCTCAGCAGATAGTCTGGACAATCAACGATGAGACCCCACTGCCCACGGATCAGGATGTCTATTTTGCCATCGCACACCTTAACTGTCCCACCGCTGCAATGACACTGAGCGCCACCACCTCAAGCGACCCCATCGAAAATCCCGACGCCGGTGTCGACGGTGACACCGACGCAGACGCGGATTCCGGTACCGACACGCCCAAGACCTCTGAAGACGGCTGTAAATGCAGCAGCGCAGGCGCCTCCTCGCCCACTACCCTGCCCTCATTCTTCCTCCTGCTTCTTGGGGGATTTTTGGCGTTCACGCTGAGGCGTCGCCTCTCCCTGTAGTTTCAGTACCCCGGCATCGAATTTTCATCGGATCAATTCAGCAGGAGGCACAATGAATTTCTCCCTCTCCCTGACCCATGACTGCAACCTCGAATGCATCTACTGCTACGCGGGTCATAAAATCCACCGCGTCATGTCCCGTGAGACTGCCATGCAGGACCTTGAGTTCGGTATCGGGCTCTCACCCACTGCAGTGCAGCTCGGATTTTTTGGGGGGGAACCCCTGCTGGAATGGGATCTTTTAACCATGGCCACCATTGAAGCTGAGAGACTCTGCCGTGAAAAGGGTGTCACGCTCCAGTTAACGGTCACGACCAACGGGACCCTTTTGACCCGTGAGCGCGCGCAGTGGCTCAAAGAGCATGACTTTTATCCAGGATTATCCATTGACGGCAACCAGGCCATGCACGATATCACCCGGCCAAACAGGGGCGGCGGCTCAAGCCATGCCCAGACAGTCAAAGGGTTGAAGATGCTCCAGGAGTTCTATCCTGATCTGGAGGTGATCCTGGTCCCTGATCCGCGCAACATCATGCACATGACCGACAGCATCCGCTATCTCCACGACGAACTGAAGGTGAAGGACATCTCCATCAACCCCAACTTCTACACCGAGTGGAATGACGACGCGCTTAAGGCATGGGAGCGCTCCTTCGAGGAGATCGGCGATTACTATGTGGAGTCAATGCGGCGGGGAGATTTTTTCCAGATCAATTTTATCG
>JAHJLU010000352.1 GCA_018821745.1 Myxococcota bacterium
AGGAGGGGCTACTGGACCATAAGGGAAGGCTCCTGGTTGCACCCTCCTACACCAGTATCTGGTGGTTCTCCGAGGGACTTGTCTCCGTGGAGAAGGCCGGTAAATACGGTTTCATCAATCACGCGGGAAAAGAAATAGTGAAACCGAAGTACAGCTTTGCCAATGCTTTCTTCAAAGGCCTCGCGCCGGTTCGAGACGAAAAGACCTATACCTGGGGATACATCAATCATAAGGGTCGCATGGTAATACCTCTGCGCTTTGCTATCGCAGAGCGGTTCAATGAACATGGCGTGGCCGTAGTGACCGTCCGTCCCAAGAACTGGAAGCGACGGGGCAGTCTGCGGGGTCTTCAGGGCCTCATTGACACCCGGGGAAAATTTGTTGCGCCACCAAAATACGACGCCATCTGGTATTTCACCGAGGGAACCGCCGTCTTCGAGATCAACAGCAAATTTCAGACCTCCTACTGCATGAAATGTCGGCACACCATTAAAATGAGCTCCCAGTTCGGCTACCTCGATGCCAAGGGGAGGGAGATCATCAAACCCATATACTCCCACGCGAAACCCTTTCGGAACGGCCTCGCCCAGGTGATGCTGCAATATAAAAGGGCCTACATCAACAAGCGGGGGAAAACTATCTACATCCAGAAATAAGAAATCGCCTCCCGGTGCAAAGAAACGTAGCTCCCGTTGATCCGGATCAAGAAGGGGCGGTCATACCCGTGCTAAAAACAACCGCATAAAGGAGATGCCATGAACATACACAAGCTCAATGAAACCCCCGTCATGGAAAACGCCCACGGAGTGGACGCCCGAAACCTCTACACCAAAGAGAGCGCCATGGTCACCGTGATCACCCTGGAGCCCGGACAGAGCCTGCGACGGCACATTACGCCCGTGGATGTGGCGTTTTATGTCCTCAGTGGCACCGGGATCGTGGAGGTTGGAGAGGAAAAAATGGAGGTTCCCACCGATTGTCTGGTGGAGAGCCCCAAAGACATCGTCCACTGCTGGTACAATGAGAGCGACGCACCCCTGAAGTTCATGGTCATCAAGGCACCCAAACCCACAACAAAGACCACCTTCATTGCACGCTGAGTTGTTGAAAAAAAACCACACCACGACATTTATGTCGCTGAAGCGGATCACACAGAAATTTTCAATTTCCCATATCACTATTGTTTTCTGAAACTTACAATATTACATAAAATTTGGAATATTAGCTCTTGTATGGCACTACAATTGCGACTAAACCACTGGTCCGGTCACATTTTGTGGCAGGAAATGAAAACCTATGTATTTATCATAGACTAGGAGGCATCATGAAAAAATTACTCTCAACCCTTATTCTTGTATCCCTTTTCGCCCTGGCGGCCTGCGATGACGACAGCACCTCCGATGGCATGACCCCCGACACCTTTATCGCCCAAACTCCGGAGCTCATGTGCGGCGCTGTACAGGACTGCTGCCTTGTCGACGGCGAATGGACCAACACCGATTACGTGGATTACGCTGACTGCGTCGAGGATATGCAGATGGAAATCGGGCAGGATTTCGAGAATGACCGCATGACCGTCAACGAGTCAAAACTGGCTGATACCTATTCGGACCTCAATGGCATGATCAACAGGGATTGCACGGATGAAATCTCCGAAGCCGCCTACTGGCAGTTTCTCGCGGATTACACCGCAGCCTTCGAACCTGCCCAGGCCATCTCCGAGCCCTGTGACGACGATGAAGAGTGCATGGGAACAAGTGTTTATTGTCACTTTGAAGGCGATGCCGAGACCGGTGTCTGCGCCAACCTCGTCGCCCTTGGCGGAGATTGCTCCAACGACGAACGTTGTGTTGAAGACACCTACTGCCTGAGTGACTATGAGTTGGGAACCGGCGAATGCTCCAATTACGTAGCCCTCGACGGCGACTGCTCCAACGGCGAGTACTGTGAAGATGGCGCCCGTTGCGGTGATGAATATGTCTGCATCGAAAACCTTCAGGTCGGCGACGCCTGCGAAGATCTCGAGTACTACCCCAACTGCTACAGTGGCGACGACCTCTACTGTGATGAAGAAGCCGGCACCTGCAAGGCCACCCTCCCCGGCGGCAGCGAGTGCACCATGGATGAAATGTGCCAGTCCTGGGAATGTGACACCGAGACCGGCACCTGCGTGGATGACAGCATGGATACGGTAACAGTGGAAGACTGGGTTTGCGGTATGTCCTCTGAAGACCAGACCGGCACTGGTACCGTCAAATAATTGATTCGCCTCTGTTTTTATTTTCTTTTCTCCCCCATATAGCCACGTCGTTTACTGTTCTCATTGTCCTGCTCTTCGACAGTGACTGAGAATGACGCCTTTTCGCTCTTAAAAAAGATTAACAAAACCGAATCCTTGTGGTTGACACCGCTCACCTGAAGGCTGATATTGCTGCATGGGGAAGATCCAGTATCCACGGTTCACTTTCCCCGCGCAGGAGAAGTCCATGACCGGTGAAATAGTATCCCTTTGGTGTGCGACCCTTTGTGACGCCCCCCTTCTTCCGCTTTCCCGCGCAACGGTGATCGCCCAGAAGGGAATTGAGGGTGACCGCTACTTTGACAAGCCAGATAAAAAACCGGGAGAAGAAATTACCTTCATCGAGGAGGAGATGGTGGACAGGGTGAACAAAGCCCTGGGTCTTCAGATCCATCCCTCCCGGACCCGCCGCAATGTTGTCACGCGGAATATTGACCTGAACGCCCTGGTGGGAAAGCGCTTTCACTGCGGCAGCGCCACCTTCGAAGGGGTTGAACTGTGTGAACCCTGCGCCTATCTGGGCCGCCTGCTTCAAACCCCGGAAGTTCCCCCCAGGGCCATCATCGCCGCGTTCACGGGGAGAGGTGGTCTGCGCGCCCGCATCGTTGCTTCCGGAGCGGTGAAGCCCGGTGATATTTTCAATATTGTCCCCTGATCATTTTTTTAATTGATTTGCGCGCCCCTCATGGCCCCATTTACACCGATGGGGTGCACCCTATTGAATGCCCAGGTTTTTCAGCTTGTCATCCCGGATCTTGTTTCCGTCATTGATAGCGTCATTGATGTTTTTTTTGTACTGCATGGGCATGATGAGGCCCCTCATGGGCTTCTCGGCAGGATCGGCGGTCTGGGGGGCTTCCGGGCTCGGAGCCTTGGCCTTCTTTTTCGTTTTACACCCGAGGGAAAAACAGAGCCCGATACAGAGAAGAACCACGGCAAACATTTTCATGGGAATTTCCTTTCAGGGGGTGGCCCCTTACAACATGACGCTCTCAACCAGCCAGCGCACACTGGCACACTGGATTTTTTGAAACACAGAACAACAGTTGGGAGTATGCCACACTTTTTTAGAGGGGTACAGCCAGGGTCGGGATGTATCCAATTTGACCCGGAGGCGCCTTTAAGCTAACCTTTCAGGTGGAGACATGCCCATGACCTTCACAAAATCAGCCAAATACCTCACGCTCCTTTTTTTTCTGCTCTCCATTGCAGCCGCATGCTCTTTTGATCCAGGCGGGCTCTCTCCTGTTATTCCCGAACTCTGCGGCAACGGCACCATGGATCCCGGTGAATCATGCGACGGAACAGATCTGGGAGGTGCAACCTGCCAGGCACAAGGCTTCCTGGGAGGCACTCTGAGCTGTGCGGCCAGCTGCCTCTTTGACACATCCGCATGTGAAGTCCCCCCCGACTGCGGGGACGGGCTCATCGATCAGGGAGAGGAGTGTGACGGTTCAAATCTGGGTGGAAACACCTGCGAGCTCATTGGTATGGGGACCGGAACCCTGATCTGCAATGATCTGTGCAGGCTCGATGTGAGCGGCTGCAGCACCCCCGCGTGCGGCAACGGGATCCTCGATGAAAACGAGACCTGCGATGACGGTGACGCCGATGACTGCTCGGGGACATGTAACGCCACCTGCTCAGGCCTTGCCAACAGATGCGGGGACGGTATTGTCCGCTGTGACGAGGAATGTGAGGCGGGGATTCTTCAGGGTCGTGACTGCACTTCCTTTGGATACATCACCCCGGATGGGCTGGCCTGTACCGACTGCGCCATTGATGTGAGCGGCTGCCACACGGACTGCGGCAACGGACTCATGGACACCGGTGAGGCTTGCGACGACGGAAACACCAACGACGCCAACGGCACCGATGACTTCTGCAGCCCCCTGTGCACCACTCAGTCATGGGAGTGCGCCGGCGCCTGGCCCGGATACATGAACCCTGTCAACACCGACGAGACCTGGGCGACCTTCACCTCCACCGTCATCAACGGCAGCGACACGGGCTACGCAGAGGGCGCCGCCGGGTCCACCATCACCATCGCGGGTCACTACGAGTACGATGCCCAGGCAAGTGGATGTGCCACCTGCAGGGTTCAACTCTACTGGGGCTTCTTCGCGGGAGATCCTCCCGCCAGCGATTCGGATCCCAACGCCGGTTTCCAGCACTGCCTTGACTACGCACAGAACACTCCATCCAACGACTATTCCTTCACCCTCAATCTCCCCACCCAGCCCGGCACCTATTACCTTCGCTGGGCCCGCAGCTGGGAGTACAGTTGCAATTACAACACAGACTCCTCTGACATGGGCCGCTCCCTGGCAGTGATCTGCGTGTATTAATACGCCATATTTGGCGAATTGAAGCACAGGATAATAGTTAATTCGCCATATCTGGCGAATAAATTAAAATGAAAGAGCGAGGACTGGAAAGAGCAGTGTCTTTCCATCGAGGTGCGACCCGCTGAAGGGTGTAAAGCGTCGGGCGTGCTCCGAGGACTGGCGGAGTCCCTGGATTCTCAAGGGCTCCAGGTCGGTGCGCTGCTGTAAAAACAGATTATATCGCCGGCGCTTCTCCCGGTTGGTCCGATAGGTCACGACGGGGGCCGCCAGCAGGGTGATCAACTTGCCAGCCCCGCCGATGGCCAGCATTGTATAGGTGAAGGTACGATCCCGGTCACCGTCGCCGCTCCCCATTCCCGAGAACAACCCGACATAGAACACCAGGTTGGAGATGGTCCCGGCCAATCCCCACCAGTTGTTCCCGGCATAGTAGTGACCCACCCCAAAGGAGGGAAAAATTTCCAGAATCAGGGAGAGGACGGACCACTTCTCGTTGGGAGCCGTTTTGTTGCCAATATAGGGAGGAGCCGCGGTTGCAGGCGCCGGAGCGCCGTGGACAGGAGCTGCTTCTGAGACGGCCCCCTGCCCATAGGCAACAGAGGAAAAAGTACAGAGAATTGCCATACCAAGGATGAACGCCAAAAAGTTATTCATTATATTCTCCTATTCTTTGTGTTTTCAAAGTGCCCGCTCTCAATATACAGATTCACAAGGGATTGTCCAGTCAACAGCGTGCCGGGGTTCCCGTAATACGGTCCTCACCCTCCCATGGACCCGATTCTTCCCCCGGTGCTGAACAGATCGTGCCTTCATTGGAAATTGACAAGAGCTCCCGTATCTATAGAATTACAGCGAAGGAAAACCCGTGGGTCATAGAATCGCCCACAAGATGAAACAGGTACATCATGAAAATTATCCTCCTTGTTTTGGTCATGGGCATATTGTTCCCGGGCTGTGATGACAACAGCACGAACAACACCAATAACGCAAACAACACCAACAACGCAAACAACGCAAACAACGTAAACAACGCAAACAACGTAAACAACACCAACAACTCCAACAACTCCTCCCCGGGTCAACTTGACTGCACAGGGGCCACTGTCCATGTATCCCCGACGGGGGACGACGGGGCCGATGGATCGGAGAGCACACCCTTTGCCTCCCTCATCCGTGCCAGGGATGCGGCGCGTCTAATGACCGCGGATGGATCACCGGTGAAGATATGTGTCCGGGAGGGAACCTACCCCCAGCTCTCAACCCTGGAATTCACCGACGGGGACTCCGGCAGCGCCGACGCTCCCGTGGAGTGGGTTGCCCACCCCGGTGAGCAGGTCATCCTCACCGGAGGGATCTCGGTATCCGGCAGCGATTTCCAGCCCCTGGACCCCAGCGACCCTAATTACGACCGATTCTCACCGGCGGCCCGCAGCGCAATTCAGAGCGTCAACCTCACCACAATCGGCGCCACGGATCTGGGCACACTGGAGCAGCGGGGATACACCTCCCACGGTAACCTCTCTGCCCTGGAGCTGGTCTACGGCGGCGAGATGATGCAGCTGGCCCGGTGGCC
>JAHJLU010000353.1 GCA_018821745.1 Myxococcota bacterium
CCATCCTGGTCGACGCAAAGAACCGCATGTACTTCGGCTCCCGTGACGATAAATTCTACGCCCTCGACAGCTCCGGGAACGAGCTCTTCAGTTACATGATCGGGAACGACGTGGAGTCATCGCCCACCCTCTCGCCCAAGGGGGTTGTGTATTTCGGAACTGACTGGGGCAAACTCCACGCCATCCGGTAACGGCACACCTCAGACACACTTGGACCCCCTTTCACCAAAAACAACTGAGAAGAACAGGTGATTTTCCCCCGGGGTGATCGTGAAATTTTCGTGTTCCCCTTCTATTTCCCGTATGGTATAGGCAACCAGGGTGGTTTTTCCACCCTGTAGATCACCAAACCGAATCGACTCTGAAGTTCCCGAACCTACGGCATCAACTATGGTCCGGGAGCCTGTGGGCCACCGGGGAAACCCGATGACCTCCCGTGCTTGGAAAGGAGTTGTCCACGGCAGATTTCCTGCCACCTTTTCACCACATGAGTCGGGACCACCTTTCGAAAGGAGTTTTTTCATGAAAATGGTTTCCCGCATTCTGCTCACCCTCACCCTGTCCCTGTTCCTCTTTGCCGCCTGTGACGATGACGACAGCAACAACAGCAACAATGTCAACAACGTCAACAACACCAACAACATTAACAACACCAACAATGTCAACAACGTCAACAACACCAACAACGTCAATGTGTGGGACACCATTGTGACCGTGAGTGTCGACGGCAGCGAGATCCCCGTCAACCTGGCCGACATTGATCGTGCCGACTGGGACGGCATTGAAGCCATCCGGCTCACCCGGGTGATTGAGCAGGCCGTGCTGGAGCTCCCCTGGAACTACCACTACAACTTTATCGGCAACGACGGCTACAACGTCCTGACGGAAAAACTGGACGAAGATCTGGCTCGCCTCCCCTACTACGGCGAGCTGGACAGCGGGTTCCTCTTCGAAGAGGACGGCGGCCTGCGTATCGGCTGGGATGAAACCCTGGGGTTCCCCGGCTCACTGGGTGTTCGCGGTATGGACGGCGGCATCATTGAGCTCCACACCTTCGACGCCAGCAAGTTCCTCGTCACCGCCGACGGCACCCGCCTCATGGTCGACGTGAGCACCTTCGACACCGTGGACGCCACGGATTACAAAAACCCCGAGCTGGGCATGATCCCCATGGTGCCCATGACCTCCATATTTGATTACCTGGCCCTGACGGACCCCGAAGGCCTCGTGTTCAAGATCTATGGCAACGACGGTTTCGCCAATAACGACACCAACCTCATGCCCTACGAGAACATGACCTACTCTTATATTGAACCATCCGAGAAGAAACTGATCATCGAAGAAGACTGGGACACCCTCGAGTGCTGCTGGAGAGTCCGTGATATCGTTGTCTTCAAAGGGATCCGGGAGTAAGCCATGCGAGCACTCTTTTTTTCCCTGATACTGGTGTTTTCCCTCGGAGCCTGTGATGACGGCTCCGACTCAAACAACGTAAACAACACGAACAACATCAACAACACGAACAACGTCAACAACACGAACAACATCAACAACACGAACAATGTGAATAACACGAACAACGTCAACACCTGTGACGAGATGGTGGACACCGACTGCATCGCGATCCTCATCGGTGAGAGCACCCATTATCGTCGCATCTCCGACTACGAGACCACCACCATCACCCACAACGACGAGTCCATCACCGTTGTGGCGTGGGAAGATCTCATCGACGAAGCGGTGACGGCGACTCCCGAGAATTTCCGCTACCAGGTGTGGGGGACCGACAATTACACCTTCGGAGGCTACGCCACCTGGACCAACATGCAGAGCGCCTACATCGAGGTGGGGACCCGCCTCACAGTCTTTGATCCCCTCCAGGAGCTCCCCGAGTCTTACAACGTGAAGACTTCCTGCAAGGTGACCATCTCCCCCGCCAAATAAGGAGCCGCCATGCTCATCCCCCTCATCGTCAGCGCCCTCCTCATGGGGCAAACCTTCATGGACCCCGAGTCCGAACAAATGGACCCCGAGACTGCTCAAAAAGAGCACTTCCCCCGCTTCACCTTCGGCCAGGGGGGGACCCTCTCCATCCGGGCCTACGGGGCGCTCAAAGGGTACACCTTTCCCCAGACCGACAAGGACAGCCAGGAGCGGGGGTGGCACTCAAACGCGGCATTTTCCATTGGAAAAGTATCCTTCCGGTACAAGCTCGGAGAGGACTTCACCGCCCGCATGGACGCGGAGCTGGGGACCGACAGGCTGGAGCCCCAGGAGCTCTGGTTCCAGTACCGCGCCCTGCCCTCCCTGTTCCTGAGAGCCGGCCGGTTCAAGAGTCCCTTTGGACTGGCCCAGGTTGAGGGATATCTGGAGCGGCCCTTTCCCGATGCCCCCCTCATCTCGGGAAACGCCAAGGATTTTTATGACACGGGGTTCATGTTTATCTTCCGCTCTTCCCTCGCCACCCTCTACGGCGCCGCGGTAACGGGGTCCCGTGACGTGGCGCCCAGCAGCAACGAGGAACCGGACGCAGTGGGGCGTCTCCTGGTGCATCCCTTCAAGAAGGGCAGCACCGGAACCCTTGGATCCCTCCTGCGGGATTTTCATGTGGGCGTTTCGGGATCCACGGGGCGTGGCCCTTCACGCAACGGTTTCCGGGGGCGCACCCCCGGGGACTTCACCTACACTCCCCCCGCCACCATCCGCGGTGATCACCGCCGGTTTGGGGTGGAAGCCCAGTGGAAGACCCCATGGTTCTATGTGCGCGGTGAATACCAGCACGATGAGATGGCCCGCCAGGGCCTCGCCTCCTTCGACTACGAGCCCTACGTGGTCAAGGGGTGGTATGTGGAGACGGGGATCCCTGTCCCCGGTCTCTCCCGCCGCAAAAACGGCCTGAGAGGGCTTGAGTTCATGGGGCGGTTTGAACAGATTTCCCATGGCGACGGGGAGAAATCAACTGACATCAGCGGAATCCAGACAGACATCGCCCCCCTCACGGAGATAGACGTAACAGCTCTCACCCTGGGACTGGCGTGGCATGTCTCGGCCAACATCCGCCTATACTTTATGTGGCAGGGCATGTGGTTCTCCGATCCCCGTCAGGCGCCGGATTTTGTCACGCCCGATGACTGGACCTCCAGTACCGCGCCTGTGGGATGGAAACCAACGACCCACGGTCCCGTCCACCATTTCTTCCTGTGGACCACCTTTCGTATCTAAAAGTAAAGTGGCCATGTCTGGGCTATTGACGGCAAAACAGGCATCAATTTAAAAGGATCTTTTTTCGTGAATCCAAGGATACTTCCCTGGATAATTCCGAATGGATATATGTGCATTAAAATATTCCCTTGAAATTATCCCCGATCTTTCCCGGCTTTTCAAAAATTTTCACAGGTTTAGAAAAGGGGCCGGCTGGATCATCTGCAAGCCGTATCCATATAGTTCTTGGTTCCTTAAAGACACTGCCAGCGTGGACCATGACGTATTTTCCGAGGTCATTGTTCCATACCACGGATACTTGACCGAATATTTTTTTCAGAGGCGGCTTTACGATCACTTCCCATGCCGCGGGATTATCCAAATTTTCCGCATGGAACCTTGCGACACGCAAATAAGAATTGAATCCTTTGGTGTCTGCATACACTCGTGGAGAGGTTCTCCGGCAAGTACGGGAAAGAGGGGAGGTACCCATGTTCCAGCAAACAACATGGCCGCCCCCGACAACACCATTGGAGTATTACAGACCCACGTGGCAGTGAGGATTATTTACTTTTTTCTCCATGGACCACATTCCGGCTCCTTGGATACATCCCGGTTTTTAACGAAGGACTTGTAATCATCAAGGGCATTTTGACTCGATACCCAGAAATAAAAAATTATTTCCTTTTTCCCCTTCTCCTGTCTGGTGTATCCACCGCCCTGTTGAAGAGTGTCAGCTTTGGAAGAGCCACCTTTTGAGTAGTAATACCATACGCTAAAGGACGGAGATGTCATGGGAGCG
>JAHJLU010000033.1 GCA_018821745.1 Myxococcota bacterium
CTACTCCGAGTTTATCATTGCCAATGCCAATGAGAAGAACACGCGCGCCGCTGGCAGCATCAGGCTCGACCTCGCATTGCCACATAATATTCAACTGTTTGCCACCTTCCTCTCCTCGAGCAATGTGAATGAGAGGGATTACGGTGGTCCCAGTGCGGAGCCGCAGACCCAGATGGCCCTGGGTGATGTTATCTTCGGGGCCAAGTATGCCCATGTCGTGACGCCTTACTTGAATATCGGTGGAATGGCTTTCACCCGCTTCTTCTCTGGTGTGGGAGAGGTGGGGCCTGATTTGGGCGCCACGGCGGTGGGCGGTCGCCTCCTCGTGACCCTTGATGGACGGCACTTTCTCCCTGGGAAAAGGGCGGGCTTCCTTGTTCACCTGAACCTGGGTTATGTCTATGATAACTCCATGAGTCTCATGGGTGACGCGCCAAACGCGGCAGACTGGCCTGATACGCTGCAGCCTTTTTACCAGCATCTTGTCAAACAGTTTGCCCTGGGTCTCTCTCGCAGCAGGGCGGAAATCGCTCTTGGTGTAGAAGTGCCCATTCGTCTGGGCAAGGGGCTCCTGGCGCCTATTGTAGAATACGGGTTCAAATATTTCACCGATGACGCCGACAAGGATCTGCTCTCCTGGCACGAAAATGATCGGGTGCTCATTTCTGGCGGTGTCAGCCCTGATCACGCCATGGCCCATAACATGATCCTTGGACTGCGGTATCATTTCAACCGTCAGTTCTCCATGGACGTTGGTGTTGACATAGCCCTCGGCTATCCGGGATATGCAATCTCCCCGTCGCTGCCGGTTTACAATGTCTTTGCATCCCTCAATTATCGTGGAGCCGCGGGGGCAACCGGTGATTGTACTCCCAAGACCATAACCATCATCAAAAAGGAAGTCCAATACGTCGAAAAGTCAAAACCGGCGCCCTTGACAGGATTCGTCGTGGGGAAGGTTGTTGACGAAAAAGGCTCTCCCATTTCCGGGGCAGTGGTCTCCTACCCGGGGACCGGCAAATCTGATCAGGCAACCGATGAGCTGGGCGGCTTTACCTCCTACCAGCTCAAACCGGGGAGTCACCTCATCCGGATAAGTCACCCCAAGTACAATATAGGCGACAAAAAAGTGGACATCACGGCCTCCGAAAGTGGGCAAAAAGTCACTATTAGTCTCAAGTCCAAGGTGGCGGCCCTCTGCCCGGTTGTTGTGGCGATTCAGGACGGGAAAAACAAGCCCATGTCCGGGAATGTGCGCATCCTTGGCAAAACCATGGCCGGCGCCGAGCTCTCCAAGGAGCAGTCCGTCGATGATTCCGGCAAGGGCTCTCTCTCACTGCCCCCCGGAGCTTATCAACTGGTTATCACCAAACAAAAGTATCTGGCCCGGCAGCAGACTATTACGCTCCCCACCTGCACCGACACCCGCGTCGAAGTGATGCTAAAACGCAAGCCTGCGCGGAGCGCCGTCCATCTCAATAAAAAGAAAAAGCGCATCACCATCACGAAGAAAGTCCACTTCAAATACAACAAAGCGACTCTGCTCAAGGCGTCCAATACGCTCCTCGACGAGGTCGCCTCGTTGCTCATCGAGCATCCCGAAGTGTTGCTGGTGAGAGTTGAGGGCCACACGGACAACCGCGGGAACCCCAAATACAATATGAAGCTCTCCCAGCAGCGTGCTGAGGCGGTGCGTAATTATCTCATCGCCCAGGGGGTGAAGCCCGAGCGACTCGAAGCAAAAGGGTATGGCAGATCTCGTCCCAGGTATGCTAATATCTCTGAAAGATTCCGGCGGAAGAACCGCCGGGTTGAATTCACAATTTTGAAGCAGAAATAGGGTAAGATTCTGTTGAATAAGCCGTTTGTGCCCATTCCCCTTGCGTTGATCTCATTTTTCCTGCATGACTGGGGGAAGATCTGCGCTCCGGATGGAACCGGATTTCCCCAGGTGGGCGCGTTCATAGTTTCAGGTAATAACCCAACAGGTGTTTTGCAATAAGAAAGGAGAACCCATGGGTACAAAAAATAAAACGAATATGGCAGCAGCAGTGGTGGTGCTTGCCACAATTTTTTCTCTTGCTGCGATTCTCATCGTCTCCATCAGTTTTGATGGTCCGGGGTTTGGAAAGCTTTGGCCCGTGATTCCGCTGGCGCTCTTTGGCTCCCTTGCCCTTGTGTCATTTGCCGATAAATACCACAACGTGAACGCACCGTGGGCCATGATGGCAGCCTCCTTCTTTCTTTTCTGGCTGTTGTCCAAGACCCAAGTGATGCCCTTTAGAAAATCGTGGCCCTTCCTCGTGCTCATCCTGGGCGTCCTTATTGCGATTGCTGTGTTAATGATGAAAAACCGGGATAAGGGACCAAAAGGAGATAAATAATGGCGATTCTCGATTATATCATTCCTGGATACAAAGGGTATAGAGAGCGTACGGAGAGCCGCGGCACAGACCGCGCTTTTCGCGAATATATGGGCTCAAAGATGAAAGAGGTCCATGATCGCCTCGAGAGGGTGAAGTTTAATATCACCAGCGATCTGAGTAAAATCGCTCTTCTCAACGATGCTGAGCAGGCGACTATGCTGCTCACCAAGGTACGAGATCGTCTCCGATGGTCAAATCAGGGGTTCGCAGGCAATCTGACAGGGAGTGGTCAGGAAACCGATGCTATCCGCGCCATTGAACAGTTTGACCAGAGCCTGGAGGATCATCGTCAGACCGTTGATTCGGCCATGGGGAATATTGAGCAGCAGTTTGCATCGGGCGCCGACCTTAAGCCCCACTTCTTTGCGCTTACTGCGGCACTTCGTACCATGGATTCACACCTCAACGAGCGTGAATCGCTGCTGAGAAGGACCATCCCCAATTAGTTGGGGGCTTTGTGTGGAAAATTGGATGACACGAAGCGATGAACTAAGGTATATTTCTTTTCACGAAACGAACTTTGGCTCCTTCCCCGGAGGAATATTATGGCATTAATTGATGTATTAGAATTTCAGGATCAGACAAGAGAGGTTATCGCCAAGCGGTTGCCTGAAGATTTAAACGCAGATATTAAAATGGGCTGCCAGCTCATCGTTCGCGAAGCCCAGGTGGCAATTTTCTACCGTGGCGGTCAGGCACTGGATACGTTTCCTCCTGGTCGACATACCCTGACCACGGCTAACCTTCCTCTTTTGAGCAAGATTATCAACCTTCCCTTTGGTGGTCAGACCCCCTTCAAGGCTGAAGTTGTCTTTGTGGACACCGGCCTCATTGATGACCAGAAATGGGGAACGAAAGAGCCCATCTCTTTCCGTGATTCAGTCCTTAAGGTGGTAAGGCTTCGTTCCTTCGGCACCATGACATACAAAGTGGTTGATCCCACGCTTTTTACCAATAAGCGTTTGAAGTCATCTGCAAAGTATATGGCCAAAGATCTCGCCAACTGGGCCCGGGATTCCATTGTTCAGCGCATGACCGATGTCCTCGGCGAGGTGATGAAATCTATTTTTGATCTGCCTGCTCTCTACGACGAGATCGTTGTAGCCTGTAAGGCGAGACTCGCCGAAGATTTTGCAAAGAACGGTCTGGAACTCGAAGACCTCCGCATCAGCGCCATCTCTCCTCCCAAGGAAGTTCAGGAGAAGATTGATGAGCGAAGCGGTCTGGGCCTTTTCGAGGACTCCATGCCCGCTTTCCAGCAATATCAAATGGGATATGCCATGCGTGATGCTGCTCAGAACACCGGTGGTGTCGCGGGTCAGGGCATGGGCATGGGCATGGGACTTGGCATGGGTTTCATGATGCCCGGCATGATGGCACAGGGTATGGCGCCCGGAATGGGTCAGGGCCAAATGGGTCAGGGCCAAATGCCTCCCGGTGGAATGCCTCCCCAGGGCCAGTATCCTCAAGGGCAGTACCCTCCCCAGGGCCAGTATCCTCAAGGACAGTACCCTCCCCAGGGTCAGTATCCCCCCCAGGGTCAGTATCCTCCTCCCGGTCAGTATCCCCAGGGCCAGTATTCTCCCCAGGGCAGTCCTCCTCCACAGCAGATGGCTCCGGGACAGGGTGCTGCCATGGCTGCCGGTGCTGCTGCAGGAGCCGCAGCACCCCAGGCGCAGTGTGGCAAATGCAATTATCCCATGGGTCCCGGGCTTAAATTCTGCCCGAACTGTGGATCTCAGCAGGAAGAAAAAGGCACCGTCCCCTGTGTGAAATGTGGTCAGGCTCTCCAGAACGGCGCGCGATTCTGTCCCCACTGTGGCAGCTCCCAGGAAGTGGTCGCACAGGCTCCACCCAACTGCGTCAAGTGTCAGCAGGAACTCTCGGTGGGCGCGCGATTCTGCCCCTTCTGCGGCAGTCCGCAACCGGCCTGATGGCGGAACAATCAACCAACCTTCAACCTTCGGAGTGAAAAATGTCTTCTTCTCCAATGCCCAAGGCAACTGTTATCTACGGTGGTTTTCCTATTGCCGAAAAGCTCGACGTAATCGAACTCTCCAATCTCTCCGTGACCATCAACTTCGAAGAACCCCTTCCTGTGGCGACCGATGTTACGGTCTCTCTGGAACTGGGTGATACCCGGGTCCGTGGCACAGGACGTGTCTCAAAGGTAAAAGAGATGGAGAGCAAGACCGACACAGGTCACATGGTTGTTCTATGGGAAACCATTGATGCCGAGGAGTTGACAGCACTGGGTGATGTTAAAATTCTTGAGACTCCGGTCGAGAAGAAGCCCAAAAAGAAGCCCGCGGCCAAGGTTGAGCCAACGCCTGAGCCTCCCCAGACCCCCATCAGCGATTCTGAAGTTGATCCACCAGAGGTCAGTGAGGCCCAGGAGCAAAGTGAGCCTGTCGATGCAGAGGAAATGCCTGCGGAAGAAGATTCTGCCGACATTGACGCTGCCGCTTCCACCGGGGATGAATCCCTGGTTGACAGTGAACCAGAGGCGTCCAGTGAATCCATTGAAGACGAAGAGATGTCTGAACCGCCTGTGGATTCATCAGAGCCCGATGAAATTGAAGTGCCGCCAGTGGCAGAAGAACTACCCGCTGCCCAGAACGATGAAGAGCTGCCTTCAGACGACTCCGCCGATGAAACAGAACCGGCAGAGAACGCGTCGCAGCCCGATGACCCTGAAGATGAATCGTCCGACCCTTCTATGGAAGAATCGGACGCCAATTCTGAGGATGATGATTCCGAAGAGACGCCGGCATCCGAGCTCGAGCTCACCTCCGAAACCTCTGACGCTCCCAAGAAGCGCCAAAAGAAAAAGAAAGATGAGGCGAGCGAGAGTAACGCCGATTCGGATGATGGGCAGAGTGCAGACGGCCAGGAGAAGAAGAAGAAACGACGCAAAAAGAAGAGTTCAAAGAAGGAAGAGTGATTGGGTATCCCACGGGCCGGTTTTGCATGTGCAGCCCAACCATCTATCTTGTGTACCCCAGCGCCAGGGCAAGGGAGGACCGAGTTGCCAGCGGATACAGACTGCTCTCCTCTCTGACCACGGTACACGTTGAGCCTCCAGCGGGATCCGTCTCCTACCTCGCCGGAGACGATCATTTTCGGACACAGGCCCTTGTGGCGGCACTTGAAGATCCCTGCTGCAGTTTCATTATGGCTGCCCGGGGAGGGTACGGTGTCTCACGCCTTGACCTTGCCAGGATAGCACCCCATCTTGGTCGAAATCCGATCCCCCTCATGGGATTTTCCGATATCACCTTCCTGCTCTATTTCTGGTCGGCTCAGGGTGTCCCCGCTTTCCATGGCCCCGTTATGACCCAACTCGCTGACCTCGACGGCCCAAGTCGCCAGAAGACTCTTCGTCTGCTGCAGACAGGTGAATGGGATATTGACGTTCCCATGGTGCCTGTGGGTGCACCGCAGGCTGAGTCTCTCTGTGGCCCGTTGCACGGTGGTAATCTCTCCGTCCTCGAGACAATGATAGGGTATCCCTGGTTTCCCGATTTGACGGGGAGCCTCTTTGTTCTGGAAGACATCAACGAACCACCATACAAGCTGGACAGAATGTTGACCCATCTCCTGAAGACCACCAGCCTCGCAAAGGCCCGGGCGATTATTCTGGGAGATTTTGTTGGCTGCCCGGGTTGGGAGGAGGTCATTGGTGAGGTGCTAGGCGCCTATCCTCACCTCACCTGCTTTAAAGGATTTCCAGCCGGGCACGGGGAGATAAACCACCCCTTTGCTCTGGGCAGCCCCTGTACTCTCACACCACATCACAATGGCTGGAGGCTTCGGACCATTGGTGACCAGGCATGAGACTCTCCTTTACCCTTATTGAGTCCACACTGGTTGGGACCGTTCATTCTTCTGGCGGGGTGCAGCGGCACCGCATGGCATACCGCCCCCAGGAGGCCATTGCGCTTACCCGCGAGATACTGGGAACGCTGCAGGAGGGAGTCCGGCTGGGTGCCAAAGCCTCTGCGGCAGAACCGGCGCTGAAGCTTCTGGGAAGTCGACTCGCAAGAACCATTATGTCAGAGCAGCTTTTGCTGCTCCTCGCTGGCGCCGAGGGCGAATTGGTGCTGGATAACTGCATCGGCTCAGGGACAACCGCAATTGCGGCACTCAACACAGGACGGCACTTTATCGGGATCGAGCAGGAACTGGAGTATGTCGAGATTGCACGGCGGCGAATTTCGGAAAGGCTATTATAG
>JAHJLU010000034.1 GCA_018821745.1 Myxococcota bacterium
CCGGAACTGACGTCAATCGGAAGGACAGTGGCATTGGCGATCACCATGCCGGGAATATAGAGCTCCACCTGGAGCAGATTGCGGCCCTTTTCCACCACCTTGATCTCCACCGTGCTCCCGAAGCAGGTCTTGCGACTGGTGGCCGCCTGCTCAAAGAGAAAATCACAGGCCTTCACCACAGGCATCTGCACAGCAGCCATTGTCTGCACCGTGTTTACCGGGGGCGCCGTTTTCATGGACGCAACCGGGGCTGTCATGGAGAGAGCGGGAACCTGGGACTCGTCTTTCTTCGACGAACTCCCACCGGAGTTGCCTCCCTTGAGGAATTTCAGGGCGCCGAAAACCAGCGCGGCCAAAACGATAATGCCAAAAAACACCACCACAAAAAACTGCAGCCCCTTCCCAGGGGGTGGCGCAAGCTCTTCGATGCCCGATCGGACCTCTCCACGGGGAGAGCTGTCGGTTCTCAGTTCCCCGGGGGTAAACCGTGACGTGGGGCCCGTGTTCTCCATGGACGGGGTGATACCACCCAGCGCAATGATGGCGGCATCCACAGCCATGAGCAGCTCCTCGGTGGACTGATAGCGGGCATTTCGGTCTTTTTTCAGCAGCTTCTCGACCATCAAATTGATGACATCGGGGAGATCGGGGTTGAAACTCCTGGCCGCGGGAGGGATCTCCTTGATGTGCCTCACCAGCACCTCGAGACCCGAAGCGTCTTCAAAGGGCAGACGCCCTGTGGCCATGCGGAACATGATGACCCCCAGGCTGTACAGGTCGGTCCGATGGTCAAGGGGCTCACCCGATGCCTGTTCGGGTGAAATGTAGGCGGGGGTTCCAAAGATGGTCCCCGTTTTGGTGAGATTTTGACTTTCATACTCCTCACTGGAGTGGAGAATTTTTGCAATCCCAAAGTCAAGCACCTTGGCGGTTTCGTGGGGTGTACCTTGCTTGAGAATATTAATATTCTCCGGTTTTAAATCCCTGTGCACCACACCGTTCCGGTGGGCCTCGTGGAGGGCAAGAATAATCTGCCTGGAGATGGTGAGCACCCGCAGGGGGTCAATGGCTCCCTGGGCTTTGCACACCAGCTCAAGAGTGGACCCCTGAACATACTCCATAACCATATAGGGAATATGGTCATCTTCGGTCTCCCCCACGAGATGAATGGTAATGATATTGGGGTGATTCAGACGAGCTGCCGCCTTGGCCTCCCTCTGGAATCTTTTAATAACGTTGGGATCAGAGGCGAGCTTGCGTTTGAGAATCTTCACCGCCACGTGACGGTCAACGCTCACCTGCTTGGCGAGATACACCTTGCCCATGGATCCCTGTCCGATAAGCTCCTCTATCTGGAACTGACCAAGAAGCGTTTTCCCGAGAAAGGGATCGGAGATCTCTGCGAGGGGGGCACCGTCCTTGGGACAAAAGTGCGCCTCATCGGGAAAATGTTTATGACATTGAGGACAGATCTTCATGGCAGAGCATCCTGGGAACAGTCATTTCTCGCAAAAAAATCCATTATTTCAAACCACGCCAGCGGGTTATTTGCAATTCTTTTATTGAGCCTTGCCTTGTCAGCATATATGGGACACGGCCCAAGCACCGATGTTTTAAATGGTTTATGGGTTTTTTCCAACCGTGGAGGGATCCCCAGGGGGGTTTCGATGCGCGCAAGGGTTAACAGCCCCGCCTCGGGCAACTCCATTACCTGGAATGCGATAATTTTCATATTGACCTTCCTGGAGAAGGCACACCCTTCAAAACGCTCGACGGACTCCCCCTTCTTCAGGATGAATCCATGGTGCGTCCGTTTTACGGAGTGGCTGATACATTCCACAAAGGAGGGGGTTTTCTCGGTCAGAACCCGGTACACAAGATGCCCCGAAGAGCGGTTTTCAATGGCCAGGGTCACAAGAAACCGGTCATTCTGTCCCATTTTGTAGTTTTTCTCTGTGACATTGAGGCGAATGAGCAACTGCGGAGTGCTCAACTGAGAATTCTCTGCTGACAGGGTTGCGGGGACCCTGGCGCTGTGGCGCTTGAGCGGTGCAGCCAGAGATCCCAGATCCATTTTCATTTTTCTCTTCTCCATGAGGAGCTCGAGGGAAGTTTTTTTCTTCTCTTTGGGAGCCAGGAGATTGGACTCCGTGTGCATGAGGGAAACACTGCTGGAGATTGGCCGCCGGGAGAGGTGGGTGGAGAGCGCCACTATCAGGGCAAGGGAAAGGATAACAAGGATAAGAAGATAAACCTTATTTTCCATAATAGTTCGTGTATCGGCCATGGATTCACCTTTGACGCATATTTTCGGAATCGCCGCCCACGGGGCATACCATCGGCAGACCATAGCATAAATCATGGGAATAAAACAGTATCCTTGAGCAAATATCCACACCCTGATCTCCCATGACGCAGGGGGAAGTGGCAGCAGCGCATCACCCAAAAAACGGGTCACGGTTTTTTAATTCTTTGGCGTAAAAAGGGGTTTACCGGGACAAATTGATGATTACCCTTTGGAGAATTATTTGTGTTCTCACCCACCGGGAATTTTTGATTCCCTTTAATATTTTGAGGAGTTATGTGCAATGAGCGAAAAAGGAACCATTGAAATTCACACCAGGAACATTTTTCCCATCATTAAAAAATGGCTCTATTCGGAGCGTGAAATATTTCTGAGGGAACTGGTCTCCAACTCCATGGACGCCATCACCAAACTCAAGATCCTGGCCAACCGGGAGAACATTCAACTGGGGGAAGAGAACTTCCGGGTGGATGTGACTGTGGATAAAGAACAAAAAACCATCACGGTCTCTGATAACGGGATCGGCATGAACGCCAGCGAGATAAAAGAGTATCTGGCTCAGATCGCCTTCTCCGGAGCCGAGGCCTTTTTGGAGAAATACAAAACGGAGGGAGAGGCCATCATCGGCCACTTTGGGCTGGGATTTTACAGCGCCTTCATGGTGAGCAACAAGGTGACCGTTGAGTCCAAAAGCTACCGCGAAGAGGACGAGGGCGTGCGGTGGACCTGTGACGGAGAGCCCGAATACGAGCTGGAGCCACTGGAAATGAAACAGCGGGGGACAACGGTGACTCTCCACATCTCCGATGAGGAGGCCGAATTTCTTGATACATGGAAAATACGCGATATTCTGAGAAGATATTGCCGGTTCCTTCCCTTTGAACTGCACCTGGGCGAGGAGCGCATAAACCCCGATCCTCCTCTGTGGACCAGGGTGGCGGGCGAGATCAAGGAGGAAGAGTACGAGGAGTTCTTCACCAAGATGTTCCCCGGGGATAAAAAGCCCCATTTCTGGGTCCACATCAACGCCGACTACCCCTTCAAACTTCAGGGAATACTCTATTTTCCCCATCTTGACCGGCACGACGACATCATGCGGGGAGACAAACTCCACCTGTACTGCAACCGCGTGTTTGTCTCCTCCGAGATGAATATGCTCCTGCCCGAGGCCCTGAGTTATCTGCGGGGTTTCATTGATTCCCCGGACATCCCCCTCAACGTATCGAGGAGTTTTCTGCAGTCGGACCACAAGGTGCGGAAAATTGCCGCCTTTTTGACCCGCAAAATTGCAGACCGGCTCATGGAGATGCGGGGAGAGAACGAAGAAAATTACCTGAAAATGTGGGAAAACATCAATCCCTACATCAAACTGGCCGCCATGCGTGACCAGAAATTCTCCGACCGGGTGGAAGATGCCATCGTCTTTGAAAAATCCAAGGGACCCTGGGTTTCCATCGATCAGTTGCTCACCGAGGCCTATGGGGAAGGATACAAGGAGGATAAAGAGACAGAGCATCACATCTATTATGCCGTCCCGGGGGAGACCATCAACTCTCTGATCAACCTCTACAATGACACGGCCCATCCGGTGATCAAGGCCGAACCCCCCATCGATTCCCACTTCTTTCAGCACCTGGAAGCGCACCACGTTGATCTGAAACTGAAGTTCAAGCGCATTGACTCAGAGCTGGGGGACGAGCTGCTGGCGGAATCACCCCCGCAGATAGTCGACCAGAACGGGGAGACCGGCAAGGACCGCATTAAAAAACGGATCGAGGGAATCCTGACGGAGCCCGAGATCAAGGTCGAGTGGCTCAAATCCAATGATATCCCGCTGGTGCTTATTTTTCCCGAGTTTGAGCGCCGCTTCCGGGAGATGACCAGCGCCATGCCCAATATGGATCAGATGTTCGGCTCCCACACTGCGGTTATCAACGGCAACCATGATCTCATAAAACGCCTGGACACCGCCCATCGGGAAGCCCTCAATGACGAGCAGGCAGCGGAAGTGATGACACACATCTACAACCTTGCCCTCCTCCCCCATAAAAAACTGGAGCCCCAGATTCTGGACGATCTCTTCGTGAAGGCAGGAAAACTTCTGGCCCACCTCTCCGGTGATTTCAGGCCCGATCCCGTCATCACCCCCGAAGAACCCGAGGCGGAATAACAATTCCCGGCGCACACTTCAGGAGCCCCTAATAAGGCACCTTCCCCATCTGGAACACTGTGGACAACCGAAAACAACGAATCAGCGGGCGGCGGTGAAGCTCCGGGAGATCTCCACAAAACGGCCCGGCTTGATACCTTCACGCATCAACTCCTCAAACACTCTGTAGACAACTCCCCGGGACACATGCCCTCCACGTTGCAACTGCACCAGAAGATCCATTGCGTCCCTGTGCCAGTATTCCTTGAGGATCCCCCCGCCGAGGTTGAGATAGATGGCTTTGTGAAGGTGGGGTTTAAGCCAGCGCGCAAACACCGTACCCTGGGCACTTTTTCCCAGGGCAAATGCTGTCACTCCGAAGGCTCTCAAGGCCTCAACTTCACCCACAACGGGGGAGCGCAGTACCAGCGGCGCGAGGCAGCGGAACAATGCCGCGTATCGGCGCCACAGCGGCCGGGGGATGCGATCCATAATGACAATTGATGTCCGCGGAAAATAAACACTCCCAAAATATTTTTGATGCCCGTCCGCCTCTCCGAGGGTGAGGGTGGTGCGGTCCATGGGAAATGCGCGTGCACAACTATTTGTTCTGGTATCGGTTTTTACCACGAGGCCGTGGGAAGAGAGGGGAAAGATCCCTTCTCCCCGGAAGGCGAGGGTAACCCTGTGGCTCCCCCCATACAGACCCACTCCACGAAAGGAGCGTGGGGAAATCACCTGCCGTGGGCCGCGATTCAGGGGGACAATATTGCGCTTGTGCGCAAAGGCAGAGAGCATCAGATTTTTTATCGGTGATTCCCTGTTTTTCTCCCCCGAGACGGTCACGGCATGGACAGGGACATCACAGGGCCAGCCGAGACACAGGGTGGGAGGGACATGGACAATCTTCTGCCCCACGGCCCCGTGACACATGCTCAAGGCCATAAGACTCGAAAATAATAATATGATCACCGGGAGCCTGCTCATGGAAAACCTCCGTGGCACAATACCCCATGGAGCCGTCAAGATAAAGCTGATGAACAAAAATCTCGTTCACGCCTCTGACAGGGCTCCGGGAGCGATTCTCACAGGGAAAACCTTCCGCTGTAACAATGGATGGAAAGTCTTTTACAGCGCTCATTTGGTGAACTGGAGAAAAAGAGGTACAATATGGTAAGGCAGGGCACAGACAGGTTCGGTCGCGGAGCCCTCTCCACATGGGAGCCGTGGGAGCGTTGAAAGAATCCACCCTGCCCAGGAAGTTTGCGGTTGTATGGCTGGCACCAGAATTTCAATAATGATATTGTTCTTTTTTCTGGCCTCCCTGGTGCCGTCGATCCAGTGGCCTTCAAAGGCCCATGGCTCCAAAAAAAATATCCACCGCAGCATGGATTCCGTTGGACTCATCCTCGCCCGATGTGACAAAGCGATCCAGCGTGGTACGGCCTTTGTGGTCCATAAAAGCGGCTACATGCTGACCAACGCTCATGTGCTCATGGAGGATGATAAAAAATGTAAAGAATTTCTGGTCTTTTTTGCTCCTGATTTTATGATTTCCGTGAAAATTGAACAGATCGACAAAGATCGGGATCTCGCCATCGTGAAAGCCGAGGGAGACTTCTCCATCCCCGCGCTTGTTTTCACTCAGGGGGAACCATCCCAGGGGGATGACCTCTTTGTCCTCGGGTTTCCCGGGATGGCCTCCATCATCAAAAATGAAAACACGCTGCGGGATTGCATCCTGTGCCTCTCCAAAACCACGGGGGGAGTCGACTGCAAGAAACTCTGCAGAGACACTCTCAACCCCAAGATCACCAAGGGGATAGTCTCGTCCCTCTCCAACTGCACCAACGCCGCCATGTGCAAAAAAATGGATCGGGTGATACAGACCGATGCGGCCATTAACACGGGAAACTCGGGGGGACCCATGGTCAATGAATGTGGCGAGGTAGTGGGAGTCGCCACATTTTATATCCGGCCAATGCTCGCCCGGGGGTTCAACTACGGTATCGAGGTGCGGGATGTTCTGAATTTTCTGAAAAAGCACTCCATAAAATTCAGTGTCTCAAAAAAGTCCTGTGAGAGCAAAGCCTCCCCCTCCAAAGAGAAGCCCATGGCCAAAAGAAACCCCGGGACACCCACCTCCATGAGTCCCCCCGAGGAGCTGCAACCCTTCAGGGGGAGTTTTACCGCCAACCTCGATGAACACCCCATGATCCGCTACTGGTTTTTGTATGTGCCCACTATTTTTGCGTCCCTGGCCCTGTTCGTTATGGCGCTCCTCCTTCTGCGCACCAGGCGAGGCGGCACCAAAGAAGGTTTGATCAGGCCATCGTCTCCTCCCGGACGCTTCGTGCTGGTTGCCACCGGGGGATTTTTTACCCACAGTGAGTTTCCCCTCCTCAAGGAGTACACCGCCGTGGGAAGAGATCCCGTAAAATGCAACATTGTCTTTCCGGCGGGGACCCAAAAAATTTCCAAAATTCACGTGGAGATTCGGCAGAAAAATGGGACCGTGGAGATTCGGGATGCCAACTCCACCAACGGCTCCCGACTCGATGGCAGAGCCCTTTCCCCTGGACAATGGACTCCCATGGCTGTTGACCAGGAGCTCACCCTCGGGGATAACAGGTTTATTCTGAAGGAGAAGTGAAATGGACAAGAAAATGGTGCTGTGTGACCGTGGCCACTATTTTGATGCCTCACAGACGGGAAGCTGCCCCGTGTGCCGAAACTCCAAGCCTGTTCCAGAGACCCGCCCCGCTTCTCAACCCGCCGAAAGCGGCGTGTACAAAGCAATCAGCAAAACAAGGGCCGACAGCGCCACCATCCCCGTGGGGGCTGACAGAGATCACCCCGCCCCGGTGGTTGGATGGATTGTCTCCATCAATGGGCCACTGAAGGGAAAAGACTATCGTCTCTTCACCGGGTTCAACTCCATAGGACGATCCATCGCAAACAAGGTGCAGATTACCGGGGACGAGAGCATCTCCCGGGAAAAGCAGGCGGCTATCATCTTTGATCACCAGAATCTCAAATACTATATCCAGCACGGTGGCGGGCAGAATCTCTCCTACGTCAACAAAAACCCGGTGCTCACTCCCACCGAGATCAAGAAAGGCGACCATATCACCATAGGGAACACGGAATTCATCTTCATCCCGTTTTGTGATTCCACCTTCTCATGGCAGGAGAAAAACGAATGAAGCTGGGCGGCTGCGGGATTATCCTGGAGAACGGGCACGACTGCGGGACGCGGGATTCCCAGGAAGACTATTTCGCCTTCTCCATTCCCCGGACCACGGGAGAGAACCCCACAGAGTCCCTGGGGATGATTCTGGCCGATGGAATGGGGGGGCTCACTGACGGAGAAACAACCTCCGTGTTGGCTGTGGACACCTTCTCCCATGGGCTCACCCGCGGTGAGTCCCTGTCACGGTGTGCAATCAAGGCACATGAATCCATTTGCGCCATGGGTGGAGATACCGCGAGCATGGGCTCCACCGTAGTGGCGCTCCAACTGGACCCCCATGGAAGTGGCTCCTGGATCTCCATTGGAGATTCAACAATCTACCTCTTCCGAAATGGAGAACTCCACCAGCTCAATCACCACCACGTGCTTGGCAACCTCCTCGATGAAGCGGTGGCGGGATTCATCCTGACCCCCGATGAGGCTCGTGACCGCGAGAGCGAACGGGATCACCTCATCTCCTACCTGGGCATGCCGGGGATCCCCCTCATGGAAGAATGCCAGTCTCTCTTCTGGCAACCCGGGGACACCTTTCTTCTGGCCAGCGACGGCCTCACGGACACTCTGACCATGGCGGAGATCAGGGAAATCCTCAGACACAGCAAGGCAGGAAAGTTCACCCATGACCTCCTCACAGCGGTGAAAACCTCGGGCAATCTCCAGATCGACAACACAACCATCCTTGCGGTCACCATAGAGACCCCGAAGACTGAACCACCACAGGAGGATCATCCCTTCCCCAGGAGAATGATCCTGGCCCTCGTGCTTTTTGTGCTGGCCTGCGCCCTTTTGTTTCTCATCGGGCTCTCACTGGGGCTGAAAGTTGGACAGCAGCGGGGACGGAAGCTGTGCCCCGATGCTCCCCCCATTATGAAAAGGCAGGGGCCGTAACATGATCCCAAAGGGAACCTGCCACCACTGTTTCGAGGAGGAGTGCTCATGCAGCAGCACCTCCCATACTGATTTCTCCTATAAAAACCCCCCCTATGCCCTCGCCCCCGGGGCTCTCCTCGGGGAGCATTTTATCATAGGCCCAATGATCGCGCGGGGCGGCTTCGGCCTGATTTATCTCGCCTACCAGACCAACCTCAGACGCAGGGTCGCAATCAAGGAGTATTTTCCCTCAAAGCTTTCCCAGCGCCGCAATCAGGAGGTTGTCCCCCTGGAGGGCAAGGAGTCCAGTTTCTCCAAATACCGGGATCTTTTCTTCAACGAGGGGCCTACGCTCGGTAGGATTAGCCATAAAAACGTGGTCGCCGTGCATGACTTTGTGGCGGCAAACAACACGGGATACCTGGTAATGGAGTACCTCACGGGGGCCACGGCCGACAAACTGGTGCTCCCTGGCAGTCTGGCTATCCCTACTGTCCTGGGAATCTCCCTCTCTGTCCTCAAGGGACTGGGGGCAATCCATTCTGCCGGTTTCCTCTACCTGGACCTGAAACCCCAGAATATCCTGGTCACAAAAAAGGGAACCATCAAGCTCATCGATCTGGGAAACACCAGGCGAAGCGATTACGATCGGACCCTCATTCCCGTGGCACATTCCCGCGGCTATGCGGCTCCCGAGCAAATTCACCCCACGGAAAAACTGACAAGAAAGGCTGATATTTATTCCTTTGGAGCCACTTTATATACGCTTGTTACAGGAAATCTTCCCCCCACTCCCGCCGAGCGCCTGGAGGCGATTCAGGAGAGTGGCCAGGATCTTGAAGGACTCGAGACACTCTCCGCACCACCCGCCGGCTACGAACACACGGTAAAAATAATTAGAAAGTGTATGTCCCTTGAGTCTCTGGACCGATACAATGACCTGGAGGAGATCCGTCAGGATATGGGAGGTCTCATCCATGACCTGCGGCTCAAGGCCGTGACCGATCCCGTGAGCCTCGAGAATTCCTTCAGTATCAAAGAGGCGGAGAATAATCTCATTGTCATCGGGGCCGACTCCACCCAACCCCCGGAGCGGTCAGGATCCCTGCGTCATTGGCTCCTCTCGGTGATTTTGCTCCTTGGTACCCTGGGGGCTCTGGCTCTCGGACACTTTGTGGGCGGCTGGATTCCCGCCCTCCTCCTCTCAATTTTCCTGTCCGCCGCGATTTTAAAGCTGCTCCATTCTCTCATGGGGAGGGTCCCGCAGACATGTCACCTGGATGAGTGGGTGCTCAAGGGGGTTCGGGGAGAGTATTCCGAGTTCTATCTCGAGATTGACCGCCCCATCACCCTCGGGAGGGATCCTGACCACTGCAACCTGGTCTTCTCTTCACCACACATTTCAAGGATCCATGCGACCTTGGGCGTCTCGGAGCACGGCATCACCATTACGGACAATGCCTCCAGTCTTGGAGTGAAAGTGAACCATGAAGTCATCGGCCCCTCCCACTTAGTCGAGCTCCACCACCAGGACAGAGTTCAACTGGGGGGTCAGGTTTTTGTGGTGCTCAACAAGCGACACACAAAACTCTAAACTTTCTGCTCGAGGCCCCGGAATTAATGGTAACGCATGAAAGAATCAGGGGATTGATCATCAAATTCGACCACCTCGGCAGTGAAATTTCCAATATCCCCCGCCTCTTTTGCAGAACATCGTTGTGAAGTCCACACAAATAGGGGATAGTATTGTGCAGGGATTCCTGCGGGGATCCCGCTGTCCACCTTCTCTCTGGCCCCAAAGGGGCAGCCGGTCCTTTGGTTTGGGAGTACCGGCACGCTGGAGGTGGGAATTAATATGGGCGATGGAGCCCGTATTCCTGGCTTCAGGAGAGGTGATTTCCTGGAGCTTTTTCTCTGAGCAAGGACCATGATTCGCCAAATACTCACAGCCCTCATCATTTTTTCCAGCGGTTGCATCGCTCCCGAGGGTGATGGTATTGTGGGTGGAGAGATCTTTATCCTGGGCTGCAACGAGACCGACAACTACGGTGAAGAGCAATACCCCGCCTATTTTGATCTGCAGGCCAATTTCTTCGTGGGGGAACCCGTCAAGGATGAGAGCGCTGTTCCCACGGATCATCGACTGGATATCCGACTGCAAAAGGGAACCAATACCATAGAAGACGCGGACTCTCTGTACATTCAGATGACTAAAGTGTCACTGGCTGCCCGTCGATTCGCCGCCTGGGAGCCCATCCCCGTGGGTGTGGACCACAACGTGAAGGCCAGCCTCTCCCTCTATCTCACCTGCCCCAGCTTCTTTGATGGCCCCGAGGCTTCCCCCGCAAGCGCCGAGGCATGTCCTGTCCTTACGCAGCAGGAGCAGCAGGAGCTTTGCGATTCCACTGTCTATGGCGACATGGACCAACTGCGACTGCCCCACGCTCCCTTCTCCCTGGGACAGTCGTGTATCGTGCTGTGTCAGTTTGGCAAGGCCAACCGGGGAGACACAATCACCGATGATTTTTCTATTGATTTCAGTGATGTTGTCTCCGGAGTTTATTTCTTCACGCTGTGGAACCGGCGAATGGTCTACAACAGTACGGAGATCTGCGATGACCAGATAGACAACGACGGCGACGGTATTATCGATGAAGAACTCTGTCAGAATGTGAGCGCAGGCGGTTTTGTTCAGGGAAATTTTACTATCAAACTGCGCCGGGCCAAGGCTATTCAAGCCTTTCCCTGATCCCGAAGGTATTGTGTGAACGTCGATCTCTTTGATTATGAGCTCCCCGCAGCGCTCATCGCCCAGACGCCAAAAGTGCCCAGGGATGCTTCCCGCCTCCTGGTAATTGATCCCGATGATTCTCTGCACCACCTGAGTTTCCAGGATGTGGTCGATCAAATCCCTCCAGGCGCCCTCCTGGTGTTCAACGACACCCGGGTTATCCCGGCGCGGCTCTACACGGTCAAAGAGACCGGTGGCAAAGTTGAACTGCTCCTGACCCGCGGAATGGGCAATATCTGGCAGGCTATTTTCAAGGCCTCCCGTCGTCCCAAAACCGGAGATCTCCTCTTCCTTGATCCCCCCGTGGAGGCGGTGGAGCCACTTGTGGTGTTGGAGAGCGGCACAGAACGGGAACTCACGCTCCGCCTTCCCACCCCGGGAGAGCCCTGGGATTTTCTGGAGCGCTACGGTCATATCCCCCTCCCTCCCTATATCGAGCGCCCTGACACAGCCGATGATCGCAACCGGTACCAGACCGTCTACGCAAAAAATCCCGGCGCCATCGCCGCCCCCACCGCGGGGCTTCATTTTACCCCCCGCATCCTCGACGCGCTGAACGCTCGGGGAGTGACCTTCGGAAATTGTACACTGCACGTGGGGATAGGCACTTTTACCCCCATTAAAGTCGCTGATACCCGTGATCACGTGATGCATGAGGAGTGGTTTCACATCCCAAAAGAGCTGGCCAAAGCCATCGAACAGCTCCCTGAAGAAGCCCCGGTCATTGCCGTTGGAACCACGTCACTGAGAGCCCTTGAGGGAGCGGCCACAGGTAAAAGACGCCTCAAACCCGGACAGGGACTCACCTCCATCTTCATCACTCCGGGGTATCAGTTTCGGATCATTGATTCTCTCATTACCAATTTTCATCTTCCACGGTCCACACTGCTGATGCTGGTCAGTGCCCTGCGGGGACGAGACACTATTATGAGGGCCTATATTGAGGCCGTGGAACAAAAATACCGTTTCTTCAGTTACGGCGACGCGATGTTCATCAAATGACCCCACTCACATTTTCCATTGAGCATACCCATGAGAAGGCCCGCGCCGGGACTGTCACCACAGCCCACGGGACCATTCCAACACCCATTTTCATGCCCGTGGGCACTTACGGAAGTGTCAAGAGCATTGATTCCAATGATCTCAAAACTCTGGGTGCCCGTATTATCCTGTCCAACACCTTTCACCTCCACGAGCGCCCCGGAGAAGAGCAGATAGAGGCGCTGGGAGGGCTCCATAAATTCATGGCATGGGACGGCCCGATTCTCACAGATTCCGGTGGTTTCCAGGTCTTTTCCCTGGCCCGCCTCGCGAAAATATCCGAAGAAGGAGTCCACTTCCAGTCCCCGGTCAACGGCTCCAAACGATTTTTTAACCCAGAGGTGGTCATGGGTATCCAGCGGGCCCTGGGGATCGATATCGCCATGGCCTTTGATCAGTGCCCTCCCGGAGACAGTGATCGCCAGACCGTGCTCGCCGCCATGGAGAGAACCACGCGCTGGGCAGCCCGCTGCAGGCAGGTCTCCATGAAACCCCACCAGGCCAGGTTCGGTATCTTCCAGGGTGGCATTTACGAAGACCTCCGGCGCCGTCATCTTGAGGAGATCGTCGCACTTGATTTTGACGGGTACGCCATCGGCGGCCTCAGCGTGGGAGAGCCCATCGTGGACATGTACCGAATACTGGAAGCGGTCGCCCACCGGATGCCCGAAGACAAACCGCGATACCTCATGGGGGTCGGAACACCCCTGGATATCATCACCGCCATCTCACACGGGGTTGACATGTTCGACTGTGTCATGCCCACGAGAAACGCCCGGAACGGCCAGCTGTTCACCGATGACGGGGTGGTGGTCCTCACCAACGCACGCCATAAAAGCAGCAGACAGCCTATTATGGAGGGGTGCTCCTGCATGAGTTGCACCGGGGGTTACACCCGCGCCTATCTTCACCACCTGATAAAAACCCGGGAGCTCCTCTATTACCGGCTGGCAACTATCCATAATCTGCACTATTATCTCTCTTTGGTGACCCGCGCGAGAGAGGCAATCGTCCAGGGTGAATTCGGTGCCTTTGCGAACACTTACATATCCCGGTATAAGGCCGGTGACAGGGCAACAAACTGATGCAGCTTCCCGACTGTTACCCTTTTTTTCTGGGCTATATTGAGGAAAAACTCCCCTCATATCTCCACCATCTACCCCTTGAGGGATCACTGAGGGAGGCTGCGAATTACTCTCTCATGGCCCCGGGCAAACGCATCCGCCCCACCATGCTCCTGGCCATGTTTGCCTCACTCACCAAGCGCCTGACCTGCTGCACCTGCCCCACGGTCGCCGACATGGAGCATATCGTCCCCAACCCACTCCATGCCGCCTGTGCCCTTGAATTCATTCATACCTACTCACTGATCCACGATGATCTCCCTGCCATGGACAATGATGATTTTCGCCGGGGACGCCCTGCCCTTCACCGAGCCATGGGGGAAGCCATGGGAATTTTGGCAGGAGATGCACTGCTCACGGCCGCCTTTCTTGTTGTCTCACGATCATACGCTCATCACCATACCCTGAGCGCCAAAATTTCCGAGGTCCTCTCAGAGGCAGCTCTGGCCATGGTAGAGGGGCAGGTGATGGATACCATTCCCTCGGGGGACAAACCTCGCTCCCTGCAGTATCTGGAGTCCCTGGTCGATAAAAAGACCGGCGCCCTGATTACCGCTTCACTCCACATTGGGGGCATCCTGGCGGACAGCAGAGAGCAGGTCATCACGCACCTCCTTGAGTTGGGATCACACCTGGGACGTCTGTTCCAGATCACCGACGATATCCTGGACGTCACCGGCCACAGCGAGCAACTGGGGAAAACCCCCGGCAAGGACGCCCTGCTTGAAAAACTAACCTTTGTCTCCCTGGCGGGACTCGACGGGGCCCGACAACTCGCCCTGGAAACCAGGGATCGTGCCCTTGGCTCCCTCACCGAGCTGGACATTGATCCCCGGTTCTTCACCGCCCTGATTAATTTTTTTCATGACCGCACCTATTAGTATTCTTCTTGCCCTTCTTCTGGGACTTTCCGCTTGCAGCAGCAACCCTAAAGTGGTCAGACACGAGTCCGTCACCACAGAGTGCCGGTCGCTGGCTGTAAACACCGCTCCCCCGGCGACTCTTTTGCTCCTGGGGGACATTATGCTCCAGGGAGAGGCAGCGAAAAAAGCGCAAGACCAGGGGACCCTGTATCCCTTTGCCCTGGTCTCCAAACCCTTCGCCCTGTATGATCGCCGTTTTGCCAACCTTGAGGTGAGCATCACAGCTCGCAAATCCCGCTGGGTAAAGAAAAAGTACACCTTCCGCGCCACCCCCGCCCAGGCCATGAGTCTCCTGTCACTCAAACTGGATGTCGTCTCTCTGGCCAACAACCACATGCTGGATTTTGGCCCCCGGGGGCTCACCGATACCATGACCTGGCTCACGAAGCACACCATCGCCTTCACCGGTGCGGGGGCAAACAGTAAAGCCGCACGCCGGGGGGTCACCCTGGATCTCAAGGGAACAAAAGCCATCTTCCTCGCCTACAATGAACGTCCCCCAAAATCCTTCTTTGCAACGAAACGTCGCCCCGGAACCGCCCGGCTGTATGAGCCACAGATCATCCATGACATTAAAAGGCTCAAGAAAAAAGACAACCTGGTCTTTGTCTCACTCCACTGGGGGACGGAGCACACGGATATTCCGAGACCCTACCAGGTCAAGCGGGCACACCGGCTGATCAGGGCCGGCGCCGACGCCATCATCGGCCATCACCCCCATCGACCACAGTCCCTGGAGATGTATCGGGGAAAACCTGTCATCTATTCCCTGGGTAATTTCATCTCGGGATTCGCCAATCCCCTCTATCGGGATAATATTGCCGTGGTTCTCCACTATAAAAAGACCACCCTGAAAAAAATGGAGGTTCTGTTTCTCCACGGCCAAATGGCCTCCCGGGGCTACCGTCCCTCCATCATCACCGACCCGGCGCAGGTCAGGGCCAATTTTGAACACCTGAAAAAGATCTCCCGATCCTTCAGACTGAAAGCGGTCCTCTCCGGCTCAAAGATGATCATTACCCCCTGACAGGTTATTTTACAGTGTGGAGATATCTGACGATCTGGTCATGCTGACCCTTGGCGGCGGCGAGATAGATGGTGTCCACCGTGCGACCGTCAATATATTTCATGGGATCAAAGCGATTGCCCTGAAGATCCCGAATTTCACCGCCTGCGGCTTCCAGCACCGCCAGCCCCGGAGCGATATCCCAGATATGGACACGGCCCAGCAGGGCACCCCAGGCAGCTCCTCGAGCGACTATGGCGATGTGGGCGATGGAAGAACCCAGTGAGCGTATTTTCCCTGGGAAATCGGATGTGAAGTCCTGGTGGAATCTGGAGTAGGTCAGCAGTACTGACTCGTTATCCACCTGATCGTCCACGCGGGCCATAATGCGCTTCCCGTTGTGAAATGCCTTCTTGCCAAAGCCCGTGTACATCTCGTTGGTTGCCGGCATATAGAAAACGCCGAAAATCAGTTTGCCTTCAAAAAAATGGGAGAGAGAAACACCCCAAATGGGAAGCTCCGAGGAAAAAGCTGCCGTGCCATCAACAGGATCCACCACCCACAAGTGTCCGTGGTGTTCTACAGCCTTCGACCCTCTCTCTTCTCCGAGGAATGCGTGATCGGGAAACATTTCGCCGATTTTCGTCTCCAGATGATCCTGGACTTCAAGGTCAGCCTCGGTGACCAGGGACATGTCGAATTTCAACATGGGATCTGCATTCCCATAATGTTTCAGAGCGATGGCACCGCCCTCTCTCACTATCTCTTCAGCAAAATGCAGAATCTGATTCCAATCGTCGGTGGCAGGCGCCATGGGCATAATAACCCTCCTCTTTTTTTACTTATTTTGTGGTTGAGTGAATTTAACCAAGATTACTGTCTATTCTCTTTTTTCATGATCTCTTTGATGATCACTTCAGCTAACTGGGGAACGACTTCCCAGGCTATCTGCTCTATGATCTCCCGACTGAGATGGGCGATAGCTTCGTACTGGGCACCCTTGTCGGCGACCGCCTGAACTGTCTGAGCGACCGCCTTCTCAATGGGCGATGACTCTTCGGCCATAGTCTTCACCGGCTCTTCGGCCAACTCTTCTTTTGCTTTTTCAGGAATTTTTTCCTCGGGCTGGGGCTCAACTTCCTTCACACCAACGGGAGCGTAGGAAGAGAGGAAGACCGTCTGACCTCCGGAGATTTTTTTGTCCTTTACCGCGTCAAGCTCCGAGGTAGGACTTTTCTTTTTCAGCGTGGTGGAAGAAATCACCGGCTGTTCGCCACTGGCAACAGCACCGGGCGCAGATGCAGGCATTACGGGCTTGGCAACAGCGGGAGCCGCGGGGGGCATTGCGGGCCTGGCCACGGGAGGAGCGGTGGGTGGAGCCATGACAGGCGCTGAAGGGACCGCAGGACGCATAGGGGCTGCAGGGGCCGCGGGACGCGCAGGGGCTGCGGGGACCGCGGGGCGCGCAGGGGCTGCGGGGACCGC
>JAHJLU010000354.1 GCA_018821745.1 Myxococcota bacterium
GATCTGGCCCGGTTTGTTTTCGCGGTATACCAGACACGGTGCCTGCGAGGTTTGCCAGGGGGAGGGGGAGACCGTCCCTGGAGAGTGTTGCGCTGCCTGCGGGGGTGGTGGGTTTTCCGAATTGGCCCGGTCCTTCACCATCGCAGAGAACGATATTGTTTCCATTATGGATCTGACCATCGAGCAGCTGTCGGGTCTGATTCAGGGGCTCCCTGAAGCGAATCGGGGGTTGGCTCAGGCGGTCCTGGAGCCCCTGCTGAAACGTTGCGAACGCTTGATATCCCTTGGAATGGGGGATTTGACCCTGGGCCGGGAGGGAAAAACTCTCAGCCGTGGAGAGATCCAGTTGCTCCGGATTGCTGCCCTGGAATCGGGAAGCCTCACCTCGGTCATCGTCGTGCTGGATGAGCCATCCCAGGGGCTGACCAGCGCCGAGCGGCCCATGGTGCTGTCGCTGCTGGAGGATCTGAAGAGACGTGGAGATACTGTCCTTGTTGTGGAGCATGATCCCTCCTTTCTTAAGGCCGCTGATCACATTGTTGAGCTGGGACCTGGGGCAGGAGTGCAGGGAGGGCATGTGGTCTTCAGCGGGACCTATGAAGAAATGCTGGTCTCGGGTGAATCCCCGACCGGGATGTTTCTGACCGGTGGTGCCCGTTTTCCCCTCCCCAGGGAGCGTAGCACGCCCTCTCTCCAGTTCGGATTTGCCCGTATGGACTTTCGTAGCTTCCATGCAACAGGTGTGGCCTTCCCCTACCAGCGCTGGTCGGTGATTTCAGGTCCCATGGGGAGCGGGAAATCCTCGCTGCTGTCGGCGCTCTATGCTGCCATGACCGGGGAGATTCTCCCGGGCCTGACGGTGGGGTCCTCCCGTGGAAGGGAGCTGTTTCCCGGCTCAGTGAATCATGCGCAGTTTGATGGGCTCCTGGCAGCCGCCAACTCCCATGTGGCCAGCTATATGGGAGTCTTCTCCCATATCCGGAATCTCATGGCGGAGCTTCCTCTTGCCAAAGTGAGGGGATACAAGGCCCAGCGGTTTTCAACACAGTCACGTGGCGGGCGGTGTGAGCATTGCATGGGGCGGGGAGTGACCACCATGGATCTTGGGCCGCTCACCCAGATGGCTGTCCCCTGTACCCGGTGTGAGGGCGCCCGCTACACAACCGAGGTGCTGGAGATACGCTACAGGGGAAAGAACATCAGTGAAATCCTCCTGCTCTCTGTGGATGAGGCGGCTGTGTTTTTTGTCAATCACCCCAAAATCGCCATGCGACTGGCGCTGCTACAGGAGATTGGGCTTGGATATCTGCTCCTTGGGCAGGCAGTGAGTACACTCTCCGGGGGAGAATCCCAGCGGATGAAGTTGGGCAGGGATCTCACCAAGACACGCCTGCAGCCCTCCCTGTATTTACTGGACGAACCGGTCACCGGGCTCCACATGCGTGATGTGGTGCTGCTTGGTGAGCTGTTCATGCGCCTGGTGGACGAGGGCCACACGGTTGTCACGGTTGATCATTCAGGGATGCTGGGGGGCATGGCGGATGCCTGTATTGAGCTCGGTGATGGGTCAGGGCCAAAGGGAGGAAGGATTCGGAACACCCGGGGCGGAGTTATTGGTATTCAAGCAGATTGATGTCAGCGGAGGCTCGCTCCAGAATCTTCTTGGCCAAAGCGTTTTGCTTTTCGATGATGGCATCTTCGTCTGCGTTGACCAGATGCCCCTCTTTGACGACAACTTTCCCGTTAACGAAGACAGTGTGGGCCCGCGAGCGGCTGTTGCAGAAAACCAGCGCCGCCGTCGGGTCATGCAAGCCCCCGGCGTAGGAGATGTCGTGCATATCGAAGAGCGCGATGTCAGCCAGGTATCCCGGTTTGATGGAGCCAAGCTCGTCATCCCAGCCCAGGACTCTGGCCCCGCCCCTGGTGGCCATCTCGAGGACCATTTTGGTGTTGGTGGCCTTGATGCCGTGGGGCCCGATCCGATGGATAAGCAGCGCCAGGCGAGCCTCGGCCAGCATGTCGGAGGCGTCGTTGGAAGCGGAGCCATCCACTGCCAGTCCTACGGGAGCGCCCGCTGCCCGAAGGTCAACAACATTGCAGATGCCGGAACCCAGGCGCAGATTCGATGTCGGGCAATGGGCTACGCCCGTCCCCGTTTTTCCCAGTCTTTTAATCTCTTCATCGTTGAACCAGATCCCGTGGGCATACCAAACATCGTTTCCAAGCCACCCGACACTCTCCATGTAGTCAAGGGGCCGCATTCCCACGGTGGAGAGGCAATAGTCCTCCTCGTCCTTGGTCTCGCAAAGGTGTGTGTGGAGGCGGACTTTCAGGGAACGTGCCAGCGTGGCACTCTCCCTGAGCAGCTCTGTGGTAACCGAGAAGGGGGAGCAGGGAGCCAGGGCGCCCCGGAGCATGGCGCCGGGACTGGGATCATGGAAGCGTTTGATGAAATCGGCGCTGCGGGCAAGGATGGTTTCTTCATCCTGCACTACATCGTCGGGGGGGAGTCCGCCCTTGGAGACACCGCGGGACATTGAGCCCCGGGTGGGGTAGAACCGGATCCCGAGTTCCCTGGCGGCTTCTACCTCTGCATGGATAATCTCCTCGCCGTACCCTGACGGGAAGAGGTAGTGGTGGTCTGATGCGAGAGTACACCCCGTGAGCAGCAGTTCTCCAAGGCCGGTCATTGCTGCGTTTTTCACCGCTTCAGGCGTTATATGGCGCCAACCCTGGTAGAGGTTGACGAGCCAGTCAAAGAGCTCCACATTCTGGACCTTCGGGATGTTCCGAAAGAGTGTCTGATACAGATGGTGGTGGGTGTTAACCATTCCGGGGATGGCAACCTTCCCGCTCCCGTCGACGATGGTGTCAGCGTGATCAGGGAGGCTGTGCCCTACCTTCTCGATGCGATTGTCATTGAGGAGGATGTCGCAGTCTTGGAGGATCCGGTTTGTTTCATCGCACAGTGCGACTTCCATACAATTCTTTATGAGGGTCTTCATGGGTCAACTCGGTAGTGCCGCTAATGGCTCGAAAAAGGTGTTATGATGCGGAGCTGACTGCCCCGATCTATGCCTGGTATTCGTTGATTCGCAGGCAGAAGGGGCAGGTGATTTTTGCCGGATAGCCCGGGAAGGGGACTGGCAGGCGCCGGGAGCAACTGGCGCATTCAACGCTGGAAGAGAGGGACGCCTTTTTTGCTTCCTTGGGAACAATTTTGCCGCTGCCGCCGCCGAAAAGATCGTCGTCGGAGAGGTCGGGACCCCGGAGGATATTGAGCACCGACTTGGGTTCTTCGTCGGGGACACCCTCGGTCGCCTCCATGGGTTCGCCGGCGGACATTTGCTCTGTTTCGTCGTTTTCCTGTGGCTCGGGGAGACCCTCTTCATTCACGGATCCCAACTCACCGGAGACCACGGCGCGCTGATTATTGGATGTCTCGGGTGCTCCCAGTTCACCGGAGGAGCTGCCCAGCTCGCCGGAGACGCTGCCCAATTCACCGGAGACCGGTGCCGGATCGCGTTTCTCGGAAGGCTGCACAATGCCCTGGGGCGCTGGCATGCCGAATACGGTGGCCTTTGCCTGAGGTTTCTCGGCGGGCTTTGACTCTTTGTGTTCTTCTGTGACCTTCTCTTTTTGAAGCTCCGGTTCCTTAGAACTGGACTCCTCCTCGGTGGAATGTTCTTTTTCCTTCCGCTTTTTCTTTTTATCGACAACCTCTTCGGTTACGACTTCGATTTCGCCGGATTTGCTTTTTTCGCCACCAAACAATTTATTGAAGAAACCCAATTGGAACCTCCTTTGGTAAACATACCAAATTTTCAACACTAAAATATTACCAATTCTCCAGCCAAGGGGAAGCATTTTTTCCTTCTATTGTTGTTCATGTGCATTTTCAGGGAGTATCAGCGGTGCCTGGAGGAATTATCCGGGAAGAAATGAACCGGAGGGGGGGAAAACGGGTCTGACCGCAGGCTAATTATGCCTGAGCATGCCCATAAGGCTGGCAACAAGAGCACCCCGGGAGCTTTGATTGTCCACGTGATCTATGAGTTCATCCACGGCCTCGCCGCCAAGTTGATCCAGCGCGTATTCCAGGGCTGCGTCGCGCCAGGAGACGGGCCTGATGATGACCCTCCCCTTGACCGCCCGCTTGAGGTTCTTCAGGACACTTTTTATCTGACGCTCCGGTGGGAAGGGTGCGCTGGCCAGGGGTGTGGAGGGTTTGGGGACCAAAGGTGAGACGGTCACGGTCAGGGATATTTTCTCGGACAGGTCCATGAGGAGCTGGCCCATCTCCCGGATATCCGAGTCATCTTCCCGGGGAAATCCCGCCATCTGGTAGAGCTTCATCTTGCCAATCCCCGCCAGTCGCGCCCTCTGGGCGAGATCAATGAGTTGATCCCCGGAGATGCCCTTTGAGATGCTCTGCCGGATGCGCTCCGAGGGCCCGTCAGCGGCGACGGTCAAGGTTTTCATGCCTCCCCGTTTGAGCAGATCGAGCATGGCCTCGTCCACCCGATCGGCCCGCAGGGAGGAGAGGGATACCTCACTGCCCGCGTTGACGAAATGTTCGAGAATTGCATGGATTTGGGGGTGGTCCGTCACCGCCGCCCCCACAAGCCCCACGGAAGCGGGTGTGGGGTCGAGGAGAGAAAAAATGGTCTCGGGAGGAACCACCCGGAAGGTGCAGGCGGAAGCCTTGCGGCTCATCACGCAGAAGGCGCATGCACGGGCACAGCCACGCTCTACTTCGATGAGGCTCTTTGCGCCGAATTCCCCAAGGGGGGTCTCAAAAGTTGACCATGCGGGGAGAAGCGAGAGCGGGACCGCGGGGGAGGCAGGGATGGCGCCGCTGTGGATAGTGGGCACATAGATGCCGTCCATGGCTGCGGCCCTTTGGAGCAGCTCGTCCCTGGGGGGCATTGTCGCGAGCAGATCCAGAAACGGGGGAAGTGAGGCCTCCGTTTCGCCGATGAAGATGATGTCCGCCAGGGGTGCCAAAAGGGAGGGGACCACCTGTGTGAGGGGACCACCCGCAATAATAAGGGGATCGTCATGGCAGCGCTCACTTTGCAGAACCGGGATCTGTGCTTTTTTGATAATGCCGATGAACTCTATGACTTCCAGCTCCCATGCCATGGAGACGGCGATCACGGGGAACCGGTTCAGGGGGCGTCCCGTCTCAAGGGTGAGGGGAGATGCGTCCGTTCCCGTCAGGTCACTGAAGGCCCGCTCGCAACTGAAATCCGGGTGTTCATTAAAGAGCCTGTGGACAGAAAGGTATCCCAGTGAGGCCATGCCCGCGCGATAGGGGGCGGCATAGAGGAGGGCGACGTGGTGTCGTCCGCGCTTGAAGGGAGAGTTCTTCTCCAGGCTGATGATCCGCTTGAGATCCGCCTCTCCCATGGATTACTCGACGCGGGTGAGGAGTGATTTGAGGTAGGACCCCTCGGGGAATCCCGGCAACTCGGGGTAATCGAATGGAGAGGCGACCCTCTGGATGATGGAGATGGTGCGGGTTCCCGATCCCAGGGCAATGGAGCGCTCGAACTCCTCGATGGCGAGTTTGGCCATGTTGGAGGTGAAGAGGATGTAGGAGGCCGGCTCCATAAGCCGAAGGAGTAACTTCACCAGGGTCGTGTAATCCCGCGAAGAGGACCATGTGCCGCCCTTCCCCTTGGAGAAGGAGGGGGGATCCACTATTGCCAGATCAAACCGTTCGCCCCTGACGACCATCTCGTTGAGGGCCCTGAAAATATCATTGGTAACGGTATGGAAACGATCCGCGCTGAAGTCGTTGAGCTGTGCATTCTGAAATGCCTTGGTGTTGGCCTTTTGAGAGGAGTCCACGTTAACGACTTCCGTGGCACCGCCGGCGAGAGCTGCCAGACCGAAGGCACCGGTGTAGGAGAAAAGGTTGAGGGCGCGCCGTCCCGGGGCGATCTGCCGGACCAACTTGCGCCCCTCACGGTAATCGGGGAAAAATCCCACGCCCATGGGTGCGGTGATGTCAACCAGGTGCCGGATTCCCCCTTCCATGACTTCTATCTCCAGGGGGGCTTCCTCGCCGATAAGCCTGCGGGAAGGGGGGATGCGCTGCATATCCGGAGACCCGGAGGGCCTGAGGCGATTCTGCTTGTAGGCGCCCTTGAGCCCGAGCTCCTTCTGGAGCTGTTCCACCACGACCTCGGTGAGGTGGTCCATCCCTTCAAGATACTGGATGGCCAGGAGCCAGTCGCCAAAACGGGTGACCGTGAGCCCCGGAAGGTTATCGGCCTCCCCGTTGACCAGCCTGATGGCGTTGGTGTCCTCGCCCCTGAGGATCTCCCTGCGGGCCAGCGCCCGTGACGCCAGGGTCCTTAACCAGGAGTCGTCGGGGGTGATGTTGTCTTCCTGGGACATTATGCGGAAAGCGATGGCGCCATCGGCGGCGTAGATGCCGGTCGCGATGAACCGTCCGTCGATCTCGTGCAGGGGAACCACTTCCCCCTGTTTCAAGACCAGATCCTCGTTGAGGATGGCGTTGCGGTAGACCCATGGGTGTCCGCTTCTGATGGCTTTCACTCCGCGATCTTCGAGTTTTACCATGGCTCTGCGGGTGACAGCGCCGGGGGGCTTTTTCGCTGGTGTTCTGCTTGTAGGCTTCATGTTGTGACTTTCCGGTCCCAAAAATCGTGTAATTGAGCGGCGCCTCAGAAAGGGTGTTGACTCTTTTGCCGTCTTGGAGGAGACAGAGAATACACTCCGGGACGGTGGAGATGTAGCAGAACATGTGGGTTCTGTCGAGACTCCCAGTTAAATAACCCGCTCTTCATTCCCACGGTGCTCTTTGCCGGTGCCGGGAAAAGCAGCGGTGCAAGGTCCGGCAGGGGTGACGAGGTAGTATGGAAACCCTTTATATCGATGGGAACAATCTCAAAATTTCCGATGTCATTGACGTGGCCAGGCTGCGCCGGCGGGTGCAGCTCTCCGATAAAACACGTCACCTCACGGATCGCTGCCGGAGTGTGGTGAACCTCCTGGTCAACCACAATGTCCCGGTTTATGGCCTCACCACGGGGTTCGGGTCCAAACGCAACATCTTCATCAACCGTGAGGACACCAAAATTCTTCAGCAAAATCTCATCCGCTCCCACGCCAGCGGGATCGGAAGACCTCTCTCCGAGGACGTGGTGCGCGCGGCCCTGTTGCTCCGTGCCAACGCCCTGGCCCGGGGAACCTCGGGTCTTCGCACGCTGGTCCTCGAGAAGATCCTGGAGCTCCTCAACAAGGACATTTATCCCTGGGTACCCGATCAGGGCTCCGTCTCGGCTTCGGGAGATCTCGCCCCCCTCTCCCATCTCTCCCTGGTGATCATCGGGGACGCCGGGGGCATGATCTATGACCCGCGCCGTTCCAAGAACTCCAAACGCAAGGGACAGTATGTGGAGCGCCCCGACGAGGAAGGTTTTATCTCTTCTTCATTTGAGAATCTCAAGAACCTCCACGGGTATGAGGCCATCTCGCTTGAGGCCAAGGAGGGACTGGCCCTCACCAACGGGGTACAGGTGACCTGCGGCATGGGAATGATCAACGCCTGGGACGCGCTCTCCCTCTCCCGCCACGCAGATGTCTCCTGCGCCCTCTCTGTGGAAGCCATGAAGGGGATTGTGGCGGCCTTCTCCAGCGAGATCTCCGCGGCGCGTCCCTATCCCGGCCAGATCGCCAGCGCCCGCAACATCCGCACCATGCTCAGCGGGTCCTCCATTATCTCCATGCCCGTCAATCTGGCGATTCTCCGCAAGGCGGTTGTTATCCTGACGGACCAGAAGCCATTCATCCAGAGCAAAGAACTGGCAGAGCTCCTGGACAGAGCCGTTTCGGTTATTGAGGGCGTGAGAATGGATCCCCACGGCACCGTGCGCGCCCACGAGAACGACGTCGATGTGGAAGAAGCCCGGGAGGAGGGAATGCTCACAGCCTCGGATCCGGTGACGCTGTCACTGCGAAGAGGTCTGGTTCCCGCACAGGTCGCGGTCCAGAAGATGATCCGAATGGTGCTGGACCCCGAAAACGACAACCCCAAAAAGGCGGGGCTCCGTGAAGATCTCACCGAGGTCGCCAACCTCCTCGAGCGAGCCGTGCCCAAGATGCCTTCGGTTCAGGACGACTACTCCTTCCGCTGCGCCCCCCAGGTCCATGGCGCCGCCCGGAACGCGCTGGCCCATGTCATCGAGATCCTCGAGATCGAGGCCAACTCGTCGACGGACAATCCCCTTGTTTTCCCCCCAGATGGTCCCGAGGATCTGGCTCAGTACGAAGCCTCCCTCACCATCGAGAAGTGCCGCGCGGCCGTCATGTCCGGCGGGAATTTCCACGGCGAGCCCCTGGCCCTGACCATGGACTACCTCACCATGGCCGTGGCCGAGCTGGGTTCCATCTCCGAGCGCCGGGTCGCCAAGGTGGTCGACGGGAAGCACAACAACGGGCTCCCCTCCC
>JAHJLU010000355.1 GCA_018821745.1 Myxococcota bacterium
CAGCGCGCGCCGGTTGTCCATGTCACCGCACAAATTGCGCGATGCCGCATCCATAAATTGACACCAACCTGAAGTGAACATCCCAAAAGCATAGTCTCCGTTGCTCTCATATACGGCTACGGATGATTCCAACAGCTCAATAGACTGGCTGGCGATGGCGGACAGGGTTTCTGGTCCTAAGCTGCCCAGAATCTCACCACAGGTATTCAACTCAGTCACGTCACCGTATGGCGGGGCGTAAAGAGGTTCAGATTTCGGCTTGGGCTTCTTGGTCAATAACCATTCGATACGCTTGAGGGCTTCCTTGGTCTTCTGCCGTTCGGTGATGTCCTGAATCACTCCGGATACTCGCAGGAGATTTCCCTCGTCGTCTCGTTCAAGTTTTGCTTTCGAAATGATCGTTTTACGAGCTGATCCGTCAGCTGGAAAAATATCAAACTCGAGGTCATATGGTTTGCCTTCGTTAATCAAATCCACAAGAGCCTGATTTACTCGCTTTCTATCGGGAATACATGCTTCAATCTCGTCAATGGGGAGCAGATTGGAAGGAGGAGGCGTCAGCCCGTAGATGTGAAAGCCTTCATCAGACGCCCAAATCTCTCCCGTTTGCATGTCATATTCCCAACTGCCGACTTTGGCCAAACGCTGAGTTTCTTTAAGACGAGCCTCGCTTTGCCGGAGCGCCTCCTCGATCATTATCTGTTTTGTATTTCTCATATCTTGCTCCCTCGAAACTGAATTTACGTATACCTAACTTGAGCAATTGCACCAGCCTGACACTGCATCAGCATATCACACCGTTTTTGTTTATAATTACAATTAGACAGAAGCCCAGGTTGTCTTGTCCATATGATGAAGGACTGGCTGTCCCAACTTACTAACAATAGACCAAACTTTGTCGATGATGTCCAGGTCACAACAGACTGCCTGACCGGTCGCGCTGGGCTGAATCTTTTCGTTTGCTACCTGCGCTGCATCGACCTCTTCCCGCACCTCGACCCTCTCTTCGGCTCCAGGCGCCCCCCCCAGAAGACTTCATTGAACCACTGAGCGGCGTTTCCAAGGTGACAGATGGCAGTGCGTTCCACGTGTTTTGTGATTGCTTCCTGGGGAGCATGCCTGAAAAAGCTGCCCAACGATATGCCCAAGCCCAAATGAACAAGAAACGGCAGCCCAATCTGGACTGCCGTTTTCTTAATAATATGGCTCAGAGGGCGGGATTTGAACCCGCTTTTGCTCGGTCAAGCGTATACTCGCTTGAGCAGGGGCAATCCTTCCTGATGGGCTGGTGGTTTCTCACTGCGGCAGGAACTCCTGTAAACAATCACTTTTCCCCATGGCCCCGTCCATCAACTTCACGTTCAACGGTACGCTGGCTCTGCTGGGGGGGCGTATAGCGCCCGGCCCACTACTTTCAAGGGAACAGCAAGGGTAAAGGTTGCCCCCCTCCCCGGCTCTGATTCAAGAGTCAACTCTCCATCCATTAAATCCGCAAGTCGCTTACTGATGGCCAGCCCCAACCCGGTGCCGCCAAACCTGCGGGTAACACTGTTATCTGCTTGTTCAAAGCTGTTGAAAACAGTCTGCTGCTGCCCAGCTTCAATGCCAATACCGGTATCTTCGACAATAAAACGGAATACCGCTTTTTCACTGGAACAGTATTCTTCGACCTTTACTTTGAAGGTTACCGTGCCGACTTCGGTAAATTTGATAGCGTTGCTGAGCAGATTGAGCAGAATTTGCCGAATCCGCAGCAAATCACCTTGAACCGTACTGGGCAGCCCAGCATCGAAGTCGGTTAGAAGCATGATGCCTTTCGCAGCAGCACCGATTTCCACCTGACTGACCAGGGTTTTGAGCACTTCCCCAAGATTGAATTCCTCTTCGCTCAAACCCATCTTACCAAATTCTATCTTGGAATAGTCGAGCACATCACTGATGATGGATAAGAGTTGGTTGGAGGAGTTCATGCTCCTTTGAAGGTAGTCCCTCACCTCATCCGACAACTCACATTCGAGCGCCACCTCGGTCATGCCGAGGACAACATTCATGGGAGTTCTGATTTCATGACTCATCGTAGCCAGAAACTCGCTTTTCGCCCTGCTCGCCTCTTCGGCAACCTGTCTCGCCTTTCCCAATTCCAGATTTTGCTTCTCAATGAGTTTTGTATTCAACAACTCCTTGATCCGGTTCAAAAAAATGATTCTGGAAACAAAGAACGACAGAAATACCATGACAAAGCTGGTCGCCAGGTCGTAACTATACGCAGGAAACTCATTGCCCATTAAGGGCAAGGCTAGGGCCAGCATGGTGAAGGTCACAGCAAGGAGAAACAAGTTAGGCAATGGATAGAAACGTAAGAAGCAAGTGGAGGCCACTATAATCGAGATAAATCCACTTATGCTCCCCCTGTAATCATAAGCATACGCAGTTATGAGCACGATAAAGATATGTAAGACATACGCATAAATAAGGCCGAGTTTCTCGTGCCTTGGCTGTAGGTTCTCCAGTGGGAATGGCATACCAAGCAACAAAAGAAATCCAATGGTGAGGCTAGCAGCAACAACTCTGAATACTGTCAGCCCCCTGAAAAGCGCCCAGCTTTCTGGTGTATTCAGAGTTGACAAGGTATAATAGTCAATAATGCTGTACGCTGTCAGCGCTGCGAGCAGCGCCCAACTCATGAGCCTGAACCGCCTAAGATTTTGATACAGCAACGACGAGTCGAATTCATGCCTGAATTCATCTGGTATCTTAGGGAAAAGAAATGATATGACTTGATTGATGAGTTTCATTGATTCAAGGTTTGAATGTTTGTTAAACGCCTATATCCCAAAAAGGCACGCATTAAAAGAGTGATAGCCGCAAAAGAAAGCCCCCGGGAAAACCAGAGGGCTATTCATTTCGAGGCGGAGAGGGCGGGATTTGAACCCGCGATACGGCGGTTAACGTATACTCGCTTAGCAGGCCTCCAAACCAGCGCCATTAATGCTCTGCAATATGTTCGGAGACTTGCCCTAACCCTTATTCATACATTTTCACTCAACTGAGCCCAAGTTGGCGGTAAATAGCTGCCCAAAGGCATGCCCGGCCTGTCCACATTAGATTCGCCGCAACCAGTCCGAGGAAGTGAACCCATACTTATATACGCATATTGACTTTCCCAAAATGACAGGTAGTATTTCAATACTTGTTGCACCTTTAGCAAACACCTACTTACTATGAGACCGCCTTTTGTCAAAGAATCGACTGCTGCCTATTTTCGTGAGGCCAAAGAACATGGTCTCCCTCTTTGGGAACGTATCCACGGCTATATTTATGGCAAGTGGTGCTATCATTACATAGGCTTGGCCGGGGACAAGGATCCGTGGTGGCGGTATCTTTGGACGCCGCTTGTCATGTTCATTAATCATCGTACGCCGTTTTTCCCATCAAAGGAAAACCCAGTAGGTGATCCCAATCAAAAGAAACCCACTTGGGGTGACACGTATCATGGCAAGGTCATGCCTGTGCAGGAGGCCACCAAACTTGTTAAGCTCAATAGGGCGGTAAATACCGAAGTCCCGGAAAAAGTGCTCCCCTACACTCGTGCCCGAGAGATCGTCCTACGTAACCCAGAGCGTATAGTGCTTCTGGACTGTCCCTGTCGGGCAGGTATGGAAAATCCTTGTACGCCCATCGACGTCTGTCTGCTCATTGGTGACCCGTTCGGAAAGTTTATGCTGGAGCATCATCCGACCAAAACTCGCGAAATCTCGGCGGATGAGGCCGTACGCATCCTCAATGAGGAGAACGCTCGGGGGCACGTAGCGCACGCTTTTTTCAAGGATGTCATGGTCGGGCGCTTTTACGCTATCTGCAACTGCTGCTCCTGTTGCTGCGGGGCCATGAAGTCCCAGGCCAAGGGCGTACACATGCTCTGCAACTCCGGCTATCTCGCTGAAGTCAATGCTGACAGCTGCGTCAAATGTGGGCAGTGCAGCACGCAATGTCAGTTCAAGGCCATTAGCTTTAACAAGGAATCTGCTTTCATTCGGGAAGACAGGTGTATGGGGTGCGGTGTCTGTGTTGAATCCTGTCCTGAGAACGCCTTGAAATTGCGACTCGCACCGGAAAAGGGCGAGCCATTGTTGGTAGATAAGGTATAAGAGAAGAAAAAGTCCTTGATGGAGGCGTTCGAGCACAAAAAAGATGCCCAACCGTATGCCCAAGCTCCAAAAACAAAGAAACGGCAGCCCAATCTGGACTGCCGTTTTCGTAATAATCTGGCGGAGAGGGCGGGATTTGAACCCGCGATACGCGGTTAAGCGTATACTCGCTTAGCAGGCGGCTCGAAAAAGAACATTAATTAAGTGGTTTCAATATGTTCGGAGGCTTTCTTTCACTCACATGCATACAACTGCACTCATCTGAGCACAAGTTCAGGGTAAAAAGCTGCCCAAATGTATGCCCAAATATGGCGTTTCCCTTGAACCTGTCCTCCAAAGAATCGTCGCAAAATGTTTCGAAGAATTGAGTGTTCATCTGGTCGGAGTATAGCGGAGGCAATTGGGGAGTGCTCCAAACCATCAAAGAAGATGAATGACTTTTGCTCTGGACACTAGCCCCTGATGATTCACAGGGTCCTGGGTGTTCCTTGGCTAATCAATTCATTGCAAAAATCCAATCGTCTCTTGAACGATGCGATCATAGGTGCCGTCACGCTTCATTTCCCGCAAAGCCTCTGCCACAGGCTCCACAAATTCTTCGTGATCCTTGTGTAAGTAAAGAAACATGTCTTTGCTGGCCAATGGCGGTTCTAGATGGTGAATATGGCCACACTTCAGTGTGCGAATCAATTCATAACCACCCAACTTTGAATATAAGGCAACGTCTATCCTGTTCACATGCAACATCTGAAACAATTGATCTGCATTCATGACACTGGTTACGTTCGGGAACCCCTCTGTGTTTTGTTCCAATATTTTCCACCCCTTCTCAAGTCCCACCCTGAGTGGGCGAAGGCTTTCCCATCCAGAAATGGGAATGTCTTGCGATGCGAAAGGAACAAAATGCATTGTCATGTTTGGCTCAGGAACTTGAACCAAATTGGGAAATTTCTTTTCCATGCCAGCAACACGGTTAATTTCAGCATCGTAAATCCCGTCATTGACTGCCACTAGCGAACGTTCATTGGGAGTAAAAACAATTTCTGCTTTTACTCCAATCCGCTGAAAAGCCTCTTTGATGACTTGATCAAGCATCCCCGTCTGTTCAGGAGTGGACAAAAGTGTTTTATAGGAGGTGCTGATACGAATTATTGTATCCTCAGCATGTGCAGAAGCGCAGGAAAGCGATATAAATAACACTGTCAACAGAAGGACCACTCTCATCAGCTTCTCCTACCAGCTCGGATTATTATCTGCGGTAATTGTACCTTAGCGGCCTTGTGGCAACCATAGGTTTTGGAAAAAAATAATACACCATGCTTCTTCCGTGCACAAGGTGACCTAGCCCTCACCTACTAGCTAAAGGGGCCAATTGCTTATCCTCCTAAGCAACTAAAAGTATGCCCAACGATACGCCCAAGTCCAAATAAACAAGAAACGGCAGCCCAATCTGGACTGCCGTTTTCGTAATAATCTGGCGGAGAGGGCGGGATTTGAACCCGCGATACGCGGTTAAGCGTATACTCGCTTAGCAGGCG
>JAHJLU010000356.1 GCA_018821745.1 Myxococcota bacterium
AGCGGTTCACCGGGACTCACCACGGGAAGATCCCGGATCATTCCAAAGAGCTCGCCGTCGCCCTCGGGATTCGGGGTGAAGAAATGCATGGCCGTCCCCGCCTGCCCGGAAGAGAGGGAGACAAAGGTGCAGTCTTGTCCCACAAGGCAGCGGGTCACCAGGACATGATTGCATGTGAGGGATGCCTCCTTGCTGACAATTTCACCGATCATGGGGTCTCCTTTGCTGACCCCTTTTAATAAACCTTGACAGCGATGTAAACTGTCATTTATAACGTTACCGTTATCAATGTACTTTTACAACGGTCCACCATGCTCTCTTTTACTCTCATCTCCTTTCTCTGCTTCGCTCTCGCGTCGGGTCCCACTACCAAACCCACCCACCTCAACAACCACAATGACTCCCACCCGGGCAAAGAAACTCCCCGACACCCTGCCTCCAGCACTCCACCGGTCGCGCTCCCGAGACCTGCGAGGGGCGTCATCCCCCCAAGAGGCAGCGGGCAAAAAGACGACTCCACCACCCCCGGGATCATCGTGTGGGGGAAGCGCCTTCGCCCCCTCTCCCGGGTGGTCCTCAACCGGCAGGACGTAGTCATGCGAGGCGGTACAGACCTCCCCTCGCTGCTGGCGGAGGAGGTCAGTGTCCAGTTCCTCTGGTCCCCCAAACAGGGCGCCACGTTGCAGATGGGCGGCTTTGGCCAGCGCGCCTCGGCGGTCTTCCTGGGGGGCATCCCCCTGACGGAAATTTACGACGGACAGTTCAACTGGCACACCGTTGACAGCGCGCTGTTCCGCGCCCTCACCCTGGAGACGGGTGTGGTCTCTCTCCTTTATGGCCCGGGGACCATGGGGGGCGTACTCAACCTCACGTTGCCCACCCGTGGAAAATCTACCCTCGAGGGGAAGATCTTCACGGGAAATCTCCACGGGGGAAGACTCCTGGACCGGGGTTTCGCCCTGACGGGGAACAAAGCCCTGGGGAATTTACACCTCTTCGCGAACCTGAGCGGACTGCACAGCGAGGGGTTCCCACTCTCCCGTGATTTCACGCCCACCACTCCGGGGGCGCTGTTCCCCGAAGACGGGGGAATCCGCGACGGGAGCCGACGGCAAAGCATCAGCCTCCTCACGGGGTTTCTTTGGCAGCCCATGGGGAGACTGAGGTTTCATGGATTTGGCGCGTTCATTGATGCCCCCCGTACCATCTCCCCCTTCGCCGGTGCGTCGGTGATGCGGTACTGGAAATATAGCGCCTACCAGAGCTTCGCCGGCGGGGTGAGCGTTAAATACACCTTCCCTAAAAGCTCGAACCTCAGGAGCATGGGCCTCGCGCTCTTCACCCACCTCCACCGGGATCAACTCGACGCCTGCAGTGACAGCACATACACCATTCCTACCACAGACCCACTCTCCTGGTTCACCGCCTCCTCCTATGACAACCGCACCTACGGCGCCCTCTTCAAGACTTCGCTGCGATCGGGGAAAAACACCCGGTTCCGGCTCTCATCCCGATACCTGTTCGATCACCACAATGAGCGTGAGCTGCCGGTCTCCACAGGCACTCCACCTTCATGGAACCCCTGGGACCGCATCATGGCGCACAACCTCTTCACTGCTGTCAGCGCGAACCACCGGGCGGGACCCATCCGGGCCACCCTTGAGAGCTCCGTTATCGCCAGCCAGCTCCTCGCCCGGGAGCTTCTCCACGAGCAGTACGCCGTCGAGACGCAGCCCTTTCTCAACTGGGAGGCCCGGGGAAAGATCCGGGGGGACGTGGGAAAAGATCTCATCCTTTACGGTGTGGCGGGGAGGAAGATCCGCCAGCCCACTCTCAAGGAACGGTTCTCCGACCATGTGGGCGGCAACCCTGACCTGAAGGAAGAGTCGGCGCTCATGGCCGAGGCGGGGATTCAAGCAAAGGGTTTCCCCCTCGCGGACTCAAAGCTGCACTTCAAGGCCTTTTACCACCGCGTCCGGGATCTCATCACCACATATAACGACGGCTACTCCAACATCGGGCTGGCGACCCTCGGCGGCATGGAAGTGCGGCAGAGCAACAGGGTGACCCTCTCTCCCGGGGGC
>JAHJLU010000357.1 GCA_018821745.1 Myxococcota bacterium
AATGAGCCCCTGATGCTCAATGACCCCAGCGTTATCCGGCAGCTGCCGGCCTTCCTCAATTCCTTCAGACTTCCCCGCCTCAAGCACGTCCATGTGAATGGCGGGACCACGGTCTCCAAAGTATTCCCCCATCCCCAGCATGAGTTTGAATACGAGGGGCACGATCCCATCCTTTTCGTCGGACAGCTCTCCGAGGGGAGCCTGCCCAAGAACGTCGTGGTGACCGGGGAGCTCGATGGCAAACCCTGGAAGCGAACCTTCGATGTCAACTGGGGCCGTTTCACCGACACCCGTGAGCTGGCCCGCCGCTACGGGAGCGAGAAGCTCATCGGGCTCATGGAAGAGGGTGCCTCATCTGAAGTGCTCATGGATCTGGGCCTGCGTTATGGCCTGGTCACTCCTTACACCTCCCTGTATGTTCCCACGGAGCGCGAGGCCCGGGAAAAGGGGCTGCTCCTTGATGACAGTGAGGCAGATGGGGATGATCAGACAGCCCAGAAGAACACCGATGGCAAGTCGGTGCAGAAGGAAGAGGCACCCAGGGATTCGGTCACAGAAACAACCATCGCCACCAAAAACCTGAAGTCCTTTTCCATGGGGGCCAGCACCGGGAACTCAGAGAAATCCTACGATGAGGGCCGAAAAGATAAACGGGGCATCTATAAAAAAACAAAAAGGAACAGGAAGGGGCGCCGGGCTCCCGGGAGCAGCGCCTCCAGTGGATACGCAGCCAGCACACCGTCAATTCCACGCCCAGTCGCCAAAGCCGACGCGGCGCCACCGAGGCCTGTGTCAAAACCCTCGGCGGCGCGTAGACCAAGGCGCCGACCCTCTAAAATTCAGAACTTGGACAAGATTAAGATCGTCCGTGGAATAGGGGACGGCAGCAGCGGCAGCGGCAGCGTCGGGATTGGGGGCGGCGGCGGCCTGGGTGGCAGGTTCGGAACCATGGGCGGCTCACGAAACAAGGGCATTATCGTCTCCGGCACCCTGGAGTCCCTGAATGAGAGGAATCCCTGGGAAAAGGCGGGCAATACTTACATCGCCAACAATATGATTTTCTGCATGAACTGTCAATGGAAGCGCAAGCCGAGCCCCTGCTCCGCGGTCTCCAAGCTGCCCCTGTGGCAGCGGAGAAATATGTGGCGTGAGCGTATGGGGGGGATTTATCCCTACAAAGCCCTCGAGGCCTATAACGACGCCTTGAGGCTCTGCGAAATCCCCGGGCCCAGCTCCAAACGGGTCTTTTTGCGGCTGGCGGTCTCCATGCTCGGCAGTGTTCGCAATCTGGTGTCGTTCTACAAGATCTTCACCCCCAGGTATGGTCACTACACATTCCTGAAATCCTCCATCATCGCGAGTGTCACCTCCGTGACCGACCTGCTCCATGTCAAGAAGCAGCTGGGAATAGGGCTCTCCTATCAGCGGGCAAAAATTGAAGAGCTCATTGAAAAAGCCAAGACGGACAAAGAGAAGATCGCCATCGTCCGCCGGTTCATGGAGAAGGGGGAGAAGGATCCGTGGCTCTCCACGAGGCTGCTCCACCTCCTTGAGGTCACCGGAAATCGATTCCAGGCCGGGCAGCTCGTCGACACCCTCTTCGGGAATCCCCTCCTTGACGAGGAGCTGCGACTCGAGGCTGTGGAATACCTCATCCGTGTCAACCAGCCCACCAAGGCACGCCGGCTGCTGTCGGAGATCGTGGAGTTTTCCCCCCAGAATCCCCAGCGGCGGAAAATTCTGGGATCCCTCTACCGCGCCTTCGGGTGGTACGACTACGCCGTGCGGGAGTTCACCTCGCTCATGAGCCTCACCGCCGATGCCCACGAGAGCATGATTCTGCTGGCGCTGGCATGGGAGGATTCGGGGGCCCACGAGAAGGCACTGGCGCTCTATTCCAAGGTGATGACCCAGGGTGACCCGGAGTCGGGGCTCGTGAAGCTGGCGAGAATATTGGCCAGCGCACATCTGGCGAGAATGCGGCTGAGCGCAAAGCCCGAGCAGCAGAAGGTCATCCTCCAGAAGGGGCGCAAGATGGCCCTCTATCGCAACGACGAGTCCGTGAAGCTGCTCCTGACCCATAAGCATCCCAAAACTGATCTGGAGCTCCTCTGGGGAGACTCCGAGACCGATCTGCGTCGCGTCTCCTTCCTCAAGCCCCGGTGGGGAATTGAAGGGATGATTCTCTCCAAAGCCCCAACATCTCTGACCTTCAAAGTGGTGCGGGGAACCCCCGAGTCCATGAGAACCCTCAGCGCAGAGTTTCTGGTAATTCTGGGCGAGGGGACGGACAAGGAGAAGTTGATCCGGCAGAAGTTGACCTTTGGAAAAGGGGTCAAGAATATTATTCTCACCCTCGAGAAGGGTGTTCTCACCGTGAAGAAAGGGGAAAGCAAATGAAAACGCAACCTCTCTTCCAGGGAATGGGGTCTATGCAATCTCGAATCTGGTCTGTTGTAATCTGTTCAGTTCTCTGCCTCGCCTGTGCCAAACCGCCCAAAGATACCGCCTCGGGACCCAAAGAGGCGGACGGCGCTCCTGTCACCTTTGAGGGGACCATCGGGACCTGTGATCCCATGGGCGCCGCGGTTACGGCGCCGGGTGAAAATGGTGGCCGCCCCTTCCGTCTGCTGGGCGGGAAAAATGTGAAGGCGGGCGGCCACGTCCAGATCATCCTGGACGCCGGCCCCATGATTATCATGGATAAAGACGGGGTGATTGTGCCCCTGGCACACAGCCTCGATCTTTTGTCCGGCAGGATATTTGTGCGCTCTGACCAGGAGGAACCCTTTACCGTAGGATTCCCCGGGGGAAAACTGAAGACAAAAAGCGGCAGCTTCTCCCTGGAAATCACCACCAAAGGGATTATTCTCCACCACCTCAAGGGTGAGCTGGTTCTGCAGGGGGCGAAGCCCGTGCAGTTGACGGGCGGGAGCTTTGAACTCAAGGGGGGAAAAGCTATCCCCAGGCCCAACGATCTGTGGATCGACTGGACAGGCGGGCTCTCGAGGGAGAAGCGGCCCAGCGTGGGCTACGGCATCATGAGAGGATACTCCGCGGGGGCCTATGGTCTTAGAAGTGCAGCGTCACCACTCATTCTCAGGCGACAGGAGGTCGCGGTGAAGATCCGTCGCAGGGTGGCTATCACCGAGGTGACGCAGATCTTCTTCAACCCCTCTTCCTATAGCCGCGACGGCGAATACCGCGTGAGAATCCCCAGAGGGGCCTCCTTGCTGTCAGCTTCGCTGCTCAAGGACAAGGTGTGGGTCGATGGTGCCATGTTGCCCGTGAGCGCCGGGCAGTATTTTTCCGGTGATGGAACCCTCTACCGCGTGGGGGAGGGCCTCTATGGAGCCAACATTAATAATATGCCCCTCTCGGGTGAGGTGGGGGTGAAGTTCTCCTATGTGGAAAAACTCACGGAGATCCACGGGCGGAAATTTTATTCATATGCCATGTCGGGTGGCCCCAAGAGTGGTGAGTTTGAGCTGGCCATGAGGGTTCTGGAGCCCGGTGCCAAAGTGCGGGCCGGAATGGGTGGCAAATGGGAAAACCGCCGGTTTGTCATCCGCAAGAGCGATTTCCTCCCCCGGGCTGATTTCGTGGCCGAGGTCTTTCCCGCAAAAAAACTGGACGCCCTTTTGGAGCTGGGGGACAAGGTCGGGAAACTCAAACCCTATCTCCTCTCTATTCCTCTTCGGGGCCTCGCGGGCACTCTCGGAGCTGGCAAAAAAGCCGGTGAAAAGGGAATCTCCCTCGTTCTCCTCCTCGACATGTCGGCCTCCATGGGTCCCAGTCGCATACATCTCATAAAGACTGCCTTCGCCTCTCTGCTGGAGAAATTCACTCCCGCCGACAAGGTGGCGGTGTTTACTCTCACCAACGATGTCATCCCTCTTGACGGTGAAGGCCTTGCCCCCGTCAGCGCCGAGCGGGGGAAAAAACTGTCCGAGAACCTCAGCCGGCTCATCCCCGGCGGAGCCACAGATCTGGGGAAAGCCATCGAGACCGCGGCGGTCATGATTCCCCAGGGCGAGGGGATGATAGTCTATATTGGCGACGGGCAACCCACCAGGGGGGCAATGCTGTCTGACCGTCTGCGCTCACGGCTGGAAATGGCCTCTCCCGCGCCCGTGTTCCGCTCTGTTCTCGTGGGAGACACCGGACGCAATGACCTCCTTGAGCCCCTTGGCAAGGTGGCCTCGGGCAGCACGGTCTCCGAGCTGGCGAGGGTGCTGCTGGGCCTCATGGAAGAGGCCTCACGATCCAATTTCAAGGGGCTGCACGTGAAGATTGGCTCCGAGTCGAGACGCATCACGCCCACGGCCGCCATGCCCCTGGGGGTAGACGACACACTTTACACGCTGGGCTATCTCGCGAAAAAGGTCCCCGCCACCGTCACTGTCTCCGGATGGTTCGAGGGAAAACATTTCTCCAGGGAGATCCCCTTTACCACAGTGAAAAGCTCTGACAGTGGGGTCTTGAGCAAGATGTGGGCCTACTCCCGAGTCGATGATCTGATGCTCCAGGGGGCCGGGACCGAAGTCATCACCGCCCTGGCGCGAGAGTACGGTATCGTAACCCCCTACACCGCATGGAATTTTGTCCTCACCGGGTCGGTCCCCAGCATGGTGTTCATTCCCTACAGCGTATGGGATGGGTTACCCTCCATGGTCCGGTATAAAAACACGCTGCTGAAATCCCTGCCCCCCTCCAGTATCTCGGGGCTCGCGCTCCCCGACGTGAAACCCACCAGCTATCTTCCCTCCATGGCATACTACTATCAGCAGCTGCTCAATCGTCCCCAGCGGCGTGAGGCGGTCAACGAGTGTTTCAACAGACGGGCCGTCTTCCAACCCCAGGGGGGAGGACTTATCACCTATGAATTTGTGGTGGACGCCGATGGTTCCTTCAAGAAATTCGAGCGGAAATACAACTCGCTGGGTGACAAGAAGATGCTTGAGTGCATTCACCGGGCCATCTCCGTCATGCCCCGGCTGCCCGCCCCACCCAGTGGAAAACCTGTAACATTCATGCACAGTTACAGCTTCGCTTCCACGGGAAATATTATCCCCCAGAAATGTTCAAACCTCGCGAAGGCATACATCTCAAAACGCCGTGGCGTATGGCGCCAGCGACTCTCAGGATATATAACCGCGCCCAAGGCCGAGAATGAGTGGAAGGTGGCCCTGGCCGGCTGCGAGCTTTCGGGCTGGCTTTACAAGAAGGCGCTTCTGGACATCATCCTCGAGAAACTGACCTCCATGGACAAGCGGCTCCGGTTCGCGGGGCTCATGGCCGTCCAGGGGTTCTCGGTGACCCGTTACATCCGGGAGAAGATCCTCAAGAGCGTTGATTCACCTGATGCCGCCCGACAGGTGGTGATGCACTACAACCTCCACGGCGGGGCGCTCATGGGGCGGCTCATGACAGAGCTGCGAAAGTGGTACGCCAAGGATGGTCACAAGCTTGATCCCAAAGAGCGCAATGTTCAACTCAAGAAGATGATCTCCCGATTTCACGTCTTTGATCCGGAAAATGCAGCACTCACAGTCCTTTATGCACGCTATGCATGGCTGGCCGGGTCCAAAGATCTGGCAATCTCCCTCGCCGAGGGACTCGTGCCCCGGCGTGATCTCACCGCAGGGCAGCGCGAAGATCTGGCAGAATTCCTGATGACAGCGGGGAGAAAGCGGCTGGCCAATATCGTGGCATCCACCAGCGTGGAGCTGGCGCCTTATGACCCATGGTCCCGTAAGCGGCTGGGAGATTTCTTCGCCCGGCACAATATGCTCAAGGATGCCCTCGAGGAGTACCGGTTGCTGGCGTGGCTCTTGCCCCAGGCTCATGAACCCAAGATCCTGCTCGCCGGGACCCTCATCAGAAATGGCCAGGTCGAGCTTGGGCTGAGAACCTACGAAAACCTCATGCTTGTCAACGGTAACCGTTTTGGGAAGCTGCTGCTGCTCAAACAATTGGCCATGATTCTGGGCAACGCACGGACACAAAAGAGTGGCACCCAGTCTATCCGGGCCAGAATACGCCGAAATGGCCTCTTGGCCGGCGAGGGTGAGAGCCTGGTCTTCTTCCAGCAGAAACACTCGGCACCTCTGGGGGTCTCCTACCGATTTGTGGATCCCGATGAAAAACCAAAGGCCCCCAAAGAGAATAAGAAGGACGAAGGCCCCGTTTGGCTTGCGTGGCCCATTGGTGACGCTAATCTGGGGCTCAGGGTGATCTCCCTCCCCAAAAAATACGAAGAGACCGCCCTGCGGTTCATGCTCCCCCGCCTGGACGGCATCAGTCGTCAAATGGCAGCCAAGGGTGAGCTCATTGTCATTACTGGTCTGTGGACCAAGGACCAGAAGATCGTGCGCCACACCATCTCCCCCACAGCTGGAACCGAAGTGCTGTTCACCCTCTCTCCAAAGGGACAGTTGAGCGCCCCCTCGGTGAAAACACTGCCCGAACCTAAAAAAAATAAAGAGAAATAACGATCCCACTTGACACAGGGGCCATTCTCACTATTCTCACCACTCGTGTTCGATGCTGGGGGCATGAGGCCCGGTAAGTATCATTGAGTGAAAATGATCTCAGCTTCGACCATGCGCTAAATGGAGCGTTCAAAGGAGTTTTACATGTTCGCAATCGTTCAGAGTGGTGGAAAACAGTACAAAGCCGCCGAAGGTGCAAGTATCAGGGTTGATCGCCTTGATGGTGAAGTCGGAACCACAGTCCAGCTCGACGAGGTCCTCCTTGTCAGTGACGGCGAGACCCTAAAAGTCGGGACACCCGTTGTGGCAGGCGCTAAAGTGACCGCGACCATCACCCGTCAGGACAAATACAAAAAGATTATCGTTTACAAATACAAGCGGCGGAAGAACTCATCCCGTAAAATCGGTCACCGTCAGCACTACACTGAATTGAAAATCGCAGGGATTTCACTCTAGAAGGGAAGAACACTCATGGCCCATAAAAAAGGACAAGGAAGTACCAGGAACGGTCGTGACTCAGCGGGTCAGCGACGGGGCATCAAGCTTTTTGGCGGAGAGTTCGCCAAAGCCGGCAATATCATCGTGCGGCAGCTCGGTACCAAGATTCATCCCGGTGAGAATGTGGGAATGGGGAAAGACTTCACTCTGTTCGCGCTCACCGAAGGATACGTCACCTACCAGAATTTCGGCGCCCAGAAGAAAAAAGTCAGCATTCAGCCCAACAGATAATCGTGTCTCCCCTCCCGCCAATGGCTGCAAGGGCTCGCTGCTGCGGTCCCCCGGCTGTTTTCGATCATTGCCTCACATCTCTCAACTCAAGGGTGGTAAACAGGGCGATCATCTGCTTTAATGACTCATTACTGGCGGATGCCCGTGGAAATCCGTCTGAACATCCGGTGGAATAACTATGAATTTTGTCGATGAAGCAAATATTGAAGTGATTGCAGGTTCCGGAGGCAATGGCTGCACCGCCTTTCGGCGTGCGAAATATATTCCCAAGGGTGGTCCCTCCGGTGGTGATGGTGGTGCGGGAGGGTCTGTCATTCTCGAAGCCTCCCCGCGTATCTCCACGCTGCTGGATTTCAAGTATAAACGAATTTACAAGGCCGAGCGCGGGGAGCATGGCATGGGCCGGGACTGCTACGGCAAGGGTGGCGTCGACCTGATCATACCGGTTCCCATCGGGACGGCGGTGTATGATTTTGAGACAAGAGAGCAGCTGGCGGATCTGGTAAACGAGGGAGAGACCTATGTGGCCGCCAGGGGCGGTACAGGCGGATTTGGCAACATCCATTACGCCACCTCCTCCAATCAGGCCCCAACCCGCAGTGATCCCGGCACCGCAGGCGAAGAAATAAAACTTCACCTGGAACTGAAGTTGCTGGCGGATGTGGGCCTCCTTGGTCTCCCCAATGCAGGGAAATCCACTCTCCTCTCCATTGTCTCAGCTGCCAAACCAAAAATCGCGGATTATCCCTTCACTACCCTCATTCCCAATCTTGGCGTCGTCCGAATTGACGATGAGCGTGTGTTTGTCATGGCCGATATCCCCGGGCTCGTCGAGGGTGCCCATGAGGGGAAGGGGCTTGGCCACCGGTTCCTCAAACACCTGGAGAGAACCAGGCTGCTGCTGCATCTGGTGGAGTATCCCCTCGAGGGGATGGAGCGTGATCCCTACGAAGAGGTGCAGATGCTGTCTCGGGAACTGAGTGTGTTCCATGAGCGGCTGGGGGCTCTCCCCCGCATCATCGTCATGACCAAGATTGACCTCTGCCCCGACAGAAAACTGCTGGAAGAGTGGAGAGAAAAGTTCAGTCCGGCGACCTTTATCGCTGTCTCTGCCGTGACGCGAGAGGGAAGTGAGGAGCTGCTGGAGGCGGTGTGGAAGGGCCTGTGCAACCTGGAAGGAGATTCCGATGATTAGGGTAACAGCCTTCGTACTCCTGGCCGCAACGCTGGCCCCCGGTCTGGCCATGGGAAAAATCAAGCGCAGGGGTCCACTCCCCTCACAGTTGCCTGCACCCACGGTCCCCAGGCTGCTCTCAAGGGCCCCGGGCAAAGAGGTCAAGATCGGGACGTGGGTCGAGTATGGGGTGAGAGAAAAAAAGCGGACTCGCAATTTCACCATGAAAATAGCCTTTGTTGGCAGAGAGCAGGGTGGGCTGCTGACCTGGATAGAGGTCACCCTCAATCACAATTCCCAGATCATTTACATGAAAATGCTCTTCGAGGGAAAACCCGGGAAGAACCTGGGAGACGCAAAAAAAATCATCATGAAGCTGGGCTCTCTCCACGCCATGGAGATTCCCATGTCCAAAGCTGAGAATCTGCTGCCCATCCTTTTTCGGAAACCCCTGGTGAAGCCCCGCAACGTGGGAACGGAAGATTTCCGCACCCGTACCGGTCTTTTCACCAGGGCCCAGAAGGTTCGAGGAGTTGATGCCGGTGGAAACATCGTCGAAGTACTCCACCATCCCAACGTCCATCTGTGGGGCCTGCTCCGTTTCAGCAACGCTGAAGTGACCATGGAGCTTATTGGTCAGGGCCTGGGGGCCCGGACACGGATTACGGAAAAGCCGGCGCCATTCAGTGTGCCCCAGTGAAGAACATGAAGAAAAAACGTCCTCCTCAATCTGGCTCAGGCGAAAAGAAGCAACAAAAAAAAGAGGATACACGGGATTGGAAGGGCTTTCTCCCCCTCCCCGCTCACGGGGACGAAGCGTGCACCGCCGCTGTTGTCGCCTTTAACTACGGGGATTTTAAAAAGGCACGGCATCTCTCACGGTCGCTCCTCAAAGACTCCCAGTCCTCCGATTCCCAAAAAATCGCCCGGGATATTCTGAACCGTACCAGCACGGACCCTGTGATTCTGGTTATCGCCCTGGCGGGTATTCTCGCGGTTGTTTTCATCTTCCTGTGGGCGGTGACCTCCTCCCACAGTTAGAGGTGTTCCATGCGACTCTTCTGGTTTATTTTCGTGCTCCTCTTTTCGCTCCCCGTGTCTGCCAGATCACGCTGTCCCAGGGGATACCGCTGGAAGGCCAAAAGCCTGCGCTGTGAGCGGATTTACGTCCCCCGGGGGACCAGGAAGAAGCCCCCCGTCACCGTCGCCATGATAAAAATCAAGGCCGGAAAATTCGTGATGGGGGCCCCCTCAAAGAAATCCCGCCAGCGAAAAGATGCGCCGCAGGTGGCGGTCGCCATCACCCGTTCGTTCTTTATGTCCAAGTATGAGGTGACCAGAAAACTGTGGACTCAGGTCATGGGGACCTCCCCCTTTCAGGCTATTGCCTGCTCCGATCAGTGCCCTGCCGCCGATATTACCTGGGACAACGCCATTGAATTTTGCAACACGCTCTCCATTCGGAATGGATACAAGCCCTGCTACACAGTGAAGGGGACCACCGTATCGTGGAACCGAAAGTGTACAGGATACAGGCTGCCCACCGAGGCAGAGTGGGAGTATGCTGCCCGCGCCGGGGACACCAAAGATATGCCCTCCCCCATAGACACCTATGCGTGGCACAGTGGAACCGCAATTTTGCTCAAGTCCGTGCCCACGCTGCGGGATGTCGGGACCAGGACCGCCAACGCCTGGGGGCTGCACGACATGCTCGGCGGCGTGTACGAGTGGGTGTGGGATTATTATGGAAAATATGCAAAACCCACGGGCAGGGCACCCCTGAAGGATCCCTCGGGGCCTTCTACGGGCACCCAGCGTGTCTTCCGGGGCGGCTGTTATCTTGGTGCCTACTATTTCATGGCCTACCACATCCGGGAAAAGGCCATCCCGGTTCATCGCTACCGCTCCATCGGGTTTCGCCTGGTGCGCAGCAGCAAATAGAATTGCCAGATCAGGTGTTCTTCAGGGAGTATGTGCAGCGGGGACCATGGAACCGCTCACCGGTCTGAGCACATTTGTTGCGGGGAATGTTGAAAATTGCTGATTTACGGTTATGAATGTAGTGCTGGAAAAATAAGTCATGGTCAGGATTCATGTATCGGGATCTTCTTCTGCATTATTTTTATCTTAGGAGTTTCATTATGAAAAATCTTGTTGCCCCACTCGCATTCTCCCTGCTGAGCGCGCTGTTTTTCAGTTGGGGCTGCGCCAGCACCAACACCTATCACCGATCGGCGCTGACCCCCGTGCCCCAGGCCGCCCTCCACGGCAGCGGCTATTTCCGCGGCAGGTCCCAGATCTCCCTGGGAAGCGCCGTCGTGAGTTCCGTGAAGCCGCGGGAGGGGATTTCCCAGACCGAGACCAACCCCGACGGGGAGACCGTGAGCTTCAGCGACGGAGCGGCCAACTGGATTCCCCGGACCCAGGCCAATCTCCTCTACAGACACAAATTCGGCCAATATTTTGCCATGGGGTTGCTCGGGGAGCTGGCCCTGAACCCGGGCGCGGTAAAGACCTATAAAGACACGGTGAATCTGAGGCCCAGGGGCAATGCCTATGGTATGGGACTGACGTTCCAGTTTCTCCTTCCCATCCACTCCCATGCCCACCTGGGAATCGGCACAGATCTCCTCATTTACAACGTCCCCTATGCAAAGATGGCCACGGAGTCCACTTCCCCATCCTCCGCCAATCTGTGGGAGCCCGAGTACGGCACCGAGGTGGTGGGGGTCGGTTCATTTTACATCATACCGACCTATATTTTCCCGTGGGGAACGGTCTTCGGCGGCCTGACCATCCGCAATCACCCCTCTGCCCCCAAGGTCCAGACGGAGACCTCGGTCCTGGACCAATCCAACGTGGACGAGGGGAAGGCGTACTATGTCCTCTCCATGGGCGCCCAGATAAACCTCTCCCACAACCTCGCCGTGCAGATCATGATCTACCAGCCCATCACCAACAGCCCCGTGGTCTATTATCCCATGGGGGCCTTCGGGCTCGTCTGGGACATTGATGCACCCCGGCAGGCCGGCAGCGCTCTGGACACCATGCTGTAACACAGAGACTCACTCAGGAGAAAAGCGCCGTGAAAGCTGACGAGGGGCCAGGGTATCTGCCCGCACCGTTCCTGGTAACGGCGAATTCGTAAAACAGGGGCAGAGCGGGCCGCCCTAAACCAATCCGGAGTTCCACTGGCGCCGGCCTACTTCACGCACTTGAAGTCTTGCTCCCGGCACCGTTGGTGCATTTTACAGGCCTTGGACTGCAGGCAGTCGCCTCCGCCTCCATGGGCGCGGCACACCCCCCCGATGGAGGTGCAGAGTCCATCCTCTTGGCACGCCTTACGGGCGCGACAGCTTTGCGACTGGGGCTTCTCTGAGCCCAGGTTGATGGTATTGCTAATCCGGGGCGTTGTCGTGCACATTGCGTTTGAGTAGACGCAGATGTTCTTCCCGTTTTTTTTACAGTGCTTTTCAACGGAACAGTCAGCGTCTTTCCAGCGACGACACTGGCCGGAGACGGCGCTGCAATGGCCCTGTTGGATGCACCGCGGTAGACGGGCGCAGTCTGCATCCCGCGCGGCCGTGCAGCTCCCCATACGTGCGCTGCAAAAGCCGTATTGAGTGCAGCCCCCTAGCCGGGCGCAGTCT
>JAHJLU010000358.1 GCA_018821745.1 Myxococcota bacterium
CGGCCATGGAAACCGCCAGTATGGCATTGGCTCCAAGCCGTGATTTGTTCTCGGTGCCATCGGCCTCAATCAGTGCCTTATCTATTGATGTCTGATCCAGCGCGTTGAGATCTTGCACCGCCTCAAAGAGTTGGCGATGGACATGGTCCACTGCGTTTTTCACACCTTTGCCGCCATATCGTTCGGGATCGTTGTCGCGGAGTTCATGGGCCTCATGGATCCCGGTGGAAGCTCCCGACGGGGTTGCTGCCCGGCCGGAGACGCCACACTGCAAAAGGACGTCAACCTCTACCGTGGGATTCCCCCGAGAGTCTAGAATTTCACGTGCTTTAACCTGGTTTATTGCATAATCGCTCATACTGTTGAACATTGCTTTTCCTTAATATTTTCAGGATCTTTTTTGTCTAATGTGCCGTTCGAAAGATCCGGTTGGAAGGTCTGTGGCCCATGCGGGTCAGCCTAATGAAATAACGTCCTCACAATGAACCATTTTTTTCCAAAGGTAAAGTTTGAATTTACCGGGCTTATATATTGACATCGAACCTTGTGACCGCGTATAGTGTCGCCGGGTGAACTACCCATGGAAACCATAGTTATTTTCATGCTTCATCTGATTGAAAGGTAGATGTCCATGCACAAGAAGTTGATATTTCTCGCTATAATCGTATCCCTTTTTTCACTTGCATGCTCTGATGATGAGAATGATCCCAAGCGGTGGGTGAAAAAATTCAACGAGAGCAGCAATGATAGAAAAGATGCCTTGAGCAAGCTGGAGTTCATCTACGAGGTGGACACCACTCTTCACACGGTGTGCAAGGAAATCATGGCTCCGAAAGCTTGGGATAACAAGCTCCGTATGATCGTCAACCTGACGGAAAAAGGTGCTGCCCGCGAAGCGGCTATTACTCAGGGCAAGAAGAAATTTAGTCAGTACAAAGGGTTCTGCGGAAAGTATTTCAAGAAGCTCGACGAGAGGATTCCCCGCTTCAGGCAGGTTGTCATTCCCGCTATCCTCCAAGCGCTGAATGATCCAACCAAAGATTGGCATATTGATCTTCTCATCAAACTGCTCATCCGCTTCCAGGATGCGAAAAATCCCGTCGAGCCTGAAAAAATCCAGGCTTACTTCATCAAGGTCATCAAAGAATTCGGCGACAGCGCCAAATATTTGACGAACCGCGAGAAAATCGACGCTCGTACGGTTGTCGCTATCCGGGGTCTGAAAAAGCTCAACGAAGTGAAGCCCCACCCCGACACCTTTAAAGTGCTGAAAGCACTGCTGGCAAAAATCTACAAACGCCCGGAAGAGTACGATTCCATTTCCCAGGTTCGTCTCTCCATGGTTGATATGCTCCTAGACCTCAGAGGAAAAGATACGAAAACCCCGCAGTACCAGCAGTTCAGCAAAGACGCTGCTGATATCCTCGTTGACCTCATCCGTCGTGGAAAACATGACACCGCCGATGAAAAGTACTATTGCCAGGACAAACCCTGCAAGCAGAACTTCCTCATCAACAAGCAGGCTGCTGTCAAGCTCGGTGAGCTTGGTATTGCCAACCAGGACACCAACTACACGCTCGTTACCTGTCTGTATTCAGTTGAAATCGGTATCGGCAACAGAAGAAAATCTTTCCGTGAATGCAAGGTCGCCCTTTCCAAATTGTACAAGCCATCACTCAAGGGCAGTAAGATTGACCCCGTGGGCATTCTTTCCCTCCTCGCAGATGGTGACCCTGCCCGCTACCCGCTCTCCTATCACTCCAAAAAAGACAAGTGGTACGCCTATAAAGATGGTGACAATTTTGTGATGTACGGTTCCGACAAGAATCAGAACGCATCACGATCAAAAACTGTTAAAGATTGCATTGACAACTACAACAAGTTCAGACAGTCCGATTATTTCAAATTCGTGACAAGACGTCGCTGGCTGGCCCTCAAAAAATTCCGCGGCAGTGATGCAAAAACGGAAAAATTCGATGATCTATTCGAAAACTTTGTAAAGGCCCATAAGGCACGCACCGACAAATGGGGTGAAGGCGCCTGTAAGATATTTGTTCTCAACAGTAAAGGCGGATGGGATAAAAAAGACTCCGCAGTTGTCGAGAGAACCGCACTTGAGGCACTCCGTGGCATGGGCGCCGGTCCCGAGATCCGCAGAATCTTCCTCGACACCTACTCTTCCTACGCCATGGAAGCCTATTGGGACTTTACCGCCAAGCAGTCTCTCAAGGCGGCCTACGTCCGCTGTAAAAAAGAGAACATGATCCCCTCTGAAATCCCGAAGCACTGTGTTCCGAAAAACAACAACAGTGTTGCCGGCATCAAATCCCAGTGGAACAAGCTTCTGGATTACAACTGGCTTGTTGACTCCTCCAAGGAGGCAATGTTCGGCGCAGGGTGGCTCACCACCGATATGAAATTAGAGACGTCTCGAAGGATCAAGGCTGAGCTGCTGCATCGTGTTCGCTGGCTCCACGATCCTCGTTCCACGGTGTTTGCCGCCAAGGCCCTCGCAATGCTCCCCTTCGACAAAAAGGTGTACAATGAGTTGATGCAGGTCGTTATCGCCAAATTGGGTGAAAAAGCCAAAAAGGACGAACCACAAGCCGAAGCATGGCATATCGCCTCCGAGTTGCTCTGGGAGCAGTTCCGTCAGCAGGCAGTTCAGTTGATCCAGACCGGCAAGGATGGTGATTTCTGCAAATCTATCTCTGAAGATAAATTGCGGACCGAATGTCAGGCAATGTTCAAAGTCCGGTTTGAGAAGACCATGGAAATCTTTGGACAGTGGTCCTTCAATAAAGATCGTTGGCTCCATTCCCGATACATCTGGATCTCTACCATTCAGGACTACTTCGGTTACTGGCCTATTGATCCCAAAACAAAAAAACCAAAGCAGATGGAGCCCAAAGAGCGGTTCCTGGCTTACAAAAAATCATACAATAAATGCCTCGACGATCTGAAGGCCTGGAAAAAAGCGAATCCCCGTGCAGATGCATCCAAAGAGCCTATCTGTGATGGGTATGACGTCACAAAGAATTACGGCTGGCGGATTCGCCGGTCACAGAGCGCTAAAGATATGCGCAAAGCCCACATCGAGGCAAAAGAAGCAGAAAAACGCCTTGTCCTTGCGGGTTATGAGCGTATCAGACTCGATATCCTTGAGTCAGCCTTTGACTACGCCGATGTTACTACCATGGAAGAGCTGCTCAAAATCAAGCCTGAAGATATTATGAACGATCCGGGACCGCACCCCCTCGACAAGGTGAAGCGTGACAAACTGGATGAGGCAGCGAAAATTGACTACGAACTCATGGTTCAGCGCCCCTGGGATGAAAAGATGGAGAATGATCGCGTGGCTCGCGCCAAAAAGATCATCAAAGTCGAGTTGGACAAAATGAAAAAGCCCCTCCTTGAGCTCAAGGGATTCCTGCAGAAGTACACCTCACGTACGGGGGAAGTTGATCTCAACAACGTCTCTACCCTTCGTGAGATCGTCAAAACTGTTTCCATTAATAAAAAATGTCCCGATAAAGACTCCAAGGGCAAAGTTCCCCGATGTGCAGTGTTTGAGAATGTATACGACGAAAAAACCAATGACTGGACAAAGGTTCGCAAACCGTCCATGCAGACCATCATTACTCCCTGGAAAGCCCGTCGAAAAGCTCTCATGCTCCTCAACGGCTGGGACAAGGAGATCAACCCCATGGACCGTAAAGAACTGGTGAAAGTACTCGCAGAGACTTATGAACACTCAGAAGTCCCTGTTCGCCAGGCTATTCTGCTGGTCCTTGACTGCTGGACCCGTGGTGAAGATTACGAGGCCGTGTCAAAACCCATCCTTGCGGTTATCAATCAGGAGACCAAGAATCATCGTCGTGGTGGATTCTTCTGGATGAACCAGGACGCTCTCGCCTTCCTCGGCCGCCTCAAGGGTAAAACCGGCAACGGCAAATAATTTCACAAAAGCGGTATCTTATGGTCAAATTGGAGGTCTTACAAGGAGAACTGGCTGGGACGCGATTCGAGGTGGAATATCCTTTTATCACGCTGGGCCGGTTATCCGAGAATAAAGTGGTGCTCACGGATTATCACATCAGTGGAGAGCATGCACAGATCTTCTGGGAAGAAAACCAGTATATTTACCACGATCTTCGGTCCACGAACGGTTCTATTATTGAAAGAGAGGGGAAGCAGATTCACCTCGATGGTTCCGAACGTTGGGAGATGCCCATACGTGTCGGCGACAAACTGCTTCTTGGGGCTCCATATTCTCCGGTTATTCTTCTCTGCAGAGAATTGGCCGCACCCTCCAATGTCTCCGAATCAGAGCGCTCCACAAAGGTTGTCTTCACCAGGACCATTGACCAGATCGACGACCTGAGGGGGAAGGTTGCCAACGACACCAATCTCGCTGCAATTATGTACCATATGGTCCAAACAATTGGCAGGGGAGGGTTGGAACTCAACCAGGTGCTGAAATCAGTTTCCGAGGCGGTGTTCAATCTCATTGAGCGCTCTACTAACGTCTCCATTTTTCTTAAATCCGAGCCCTCTTCGAGATTTCGGATGGTTTATGCCTGTAATAGAAAAAACCAGGACAACATCGGTGGTTCCAAGTCACTGATTCAACTGGTTCTCAAAAGAAAAGCGGCGGTTATTGTAGCTGATGCTCCAGAGGAGTTGTCGGGATCAGCGTCCATTCTGGCGGCAGATATTCGCTCCATCATGGCGGTTCCATTTTGGACCGGGAACCAGATAATCGGTGTCCTTCAGTGTGATAACAGGGGAAAGGCCGGCCTCTTCAATGAGAAGGATCTGGAGTATCTGACGCTGCTCAGTTACCAGGCAACTTTGGCAATCGAGAACGCGCGTCTCTACGAGCGACTTTCCGTGAATCGTGAGAAGGTACAGTCCGAGAACACCTATTTCAAGGCGCGCAGTCCCATACACTGCTTCGATGACATCATTGGCGAATCAAAGGCCATGAAAGATATTTTCCTCCAGTTGGAGAAGGTGATTGATACCCGGGTCGCCATCCACGTAATGGGGGAAACCGGGACCGGAAAAGAACTCATCGCTACAGCAATTCATTTTCAGAGCCGCAGAAAAGACAAAATGTTTGTGGCACAAAACTGTGCCGCTCTCACGGAGACCCTGCTTGAGAGCGAACTCTTCGGTCACGAGAAGGGGGCGTTCACCGGTGCGGAAAAGCAGAAAAAGGGACTCTTTGAGATTGCCGACGGCGGGACTCTTTTCCTAGACGAAATAGCCGACATGTCACCGACGCTCCAGGTAAAGCTCCTGCGAGTATTGCAGGAGGGTGAGATTCGGCCAGTGGGTTCCACTGAAGTCAAATTCGTGGATGTGCGCATCGTCTCCGCGACACACAAGTCATTAAAGGAAGAAGTCGCCTCGGGAAGGTTCCGGGAAGATTTATTTTATCGGCTGCACGTTTTTCCAATAGAGTTGCCGCCACTTCGTGAACGCAGAGACGACATTCCGTTACTGGTCAACCATTTCCTCGAAAAATACAAGCAGGATATGAAGAAGGAAGTGGAACTCGATCCCGTGACTGTTGAAGAGTTGAGGGAATACCAGTGGAAGGGAAATATTCGGGAGTTGGAGAATGAGATCCAGCGGCTCGTTATCCTGGCCGATGAGGGCGGTAGCATAATGCCCTGTGACCTCTCTCCACACCAGAGAAAAGAGTCTTCCATCATGGCCGAGCAGACCTATGTGAAGGGAGAAACCCTGAAAAAGATGATGGAAGATGTTGAGATTGCCATCATCAGGCAGGCGCTGCTCGATTCGGGAAATAACAAGACCCAGGCTGCTAAAAATCTTGGGATTACACGGGAAGGGCTCCATAAGAAATTGTCCAAATACAATTTCTGACGCTGCCCTTTTCCTTCTGATCACGTGATGTCGAAATGAATCCAAAGCTAGAACAAGGGGAGGGCGATGGAACGGCTATTTGCGGGGACGCTTTTTCATGGTCCGAATGTAGAGACGCTCTACTTTTTCACGAGCCCAGGGATTTTTCCTCAGAAATGTAAGGCTTGACTTGATGGAGGGATCATGGGTGAAGCACCGTAGGGTGATCCGGCAAGCGAGCTCCTCAAATCCGAAGCGTTCAACGAGGCTTATTACTATCTGCTCGAGGGTAACCCCATGGAGCGGATCTTTGGGGTGCTCATCTGTCATAATGGTCTCTCCCTTGGCCCGTTATGTGCGGGCTTGACTGCCAGTTATTCCATTGAGGGGGACTGAGCGCAATAGAATTTCCATGCAAATTACATATTATTAGCATGCAGTATATGTTACAGAAAAATAACGAAAAATAATAAAGAGACTCCACAGGGAAAGGGGCTGAAAATCGTAAACCGGGGTTCGCGCCTCCTCTCTTTTTGTGGCTATATTGCAACGCATTGCTAGTTACTTATGTAAAAAAAATCTGCAGTGCATTGACCACATTTTCTCACCATGAAGAGTTCTTTAACCGAGGCAACTATTTGCACTCTCCATATTCCATCTATGAAGACTTCTTTGGCAACAACTATGGCGATACCCAGGTTTTTGCCAATGGTAGATATCTTTACTTCTATTATTACTGGCTCCAGTTCCGCAAAACTTCCCATCATGCGAGTTGCGATCAGCATTCGCACCACTGTTTAACTACAAAAAATAAAAGGGATATAAAAGAATTCATTGACTTTTCCTGTGGTCCATTCGATGATGCCCGGTGTAATGTTTTTACATGTCACTACAACAAAAAGGAGACCATCATGAAAAAAACTATTATCCTCTCTGTTTTTATTGCAGTTACTCTGGGGATCGTTGTTACAAAGCAGCAAAATGCAGGCGCAAAACAAGTGACAACCGTTGAGAAGACAACAGCTCCGACGCCGACCTCTGAGAGTGCTCTGCCAATATTCGGTGCGCATCTTGAATCCTACTCAAAAAAATGCAGCTTCAATTCCGACTGTCCCTATGGAAAATGTAAACATAATAAATGCGGTTCCTGCAGCTTCAATTCGGACTGCAAGGGTTGGGGTAAATGCAAGAGCGGCAGATGCGGCGGATGCAGTTTTAATTCTGATTGCAAAGGTTTTGGTAAATGCAGCAGCGGAAAATGCACGAAATCCCCCTATTAAATCAGGTCGCTGAATGGCACTGTTCGTACAGATAATCAAAACTAACAATGGGGCAGATTTTCTGAATCCGCTTACTGGTCTGTTATTTGGGGTATCTGCTCCAGGAGTTTTTTTCTCGCATCTGCTTCCAATGAAAGTTCATCGAGCGTCTCTGTGGACCGGCAAATGATTCCTTTTTCTGTCACCTGCAACAATCCCTTGAACAGCATCAACTCCAGCGCTTCGCCATATATGGAGCGATTGAGCCCTTCGGGCCTGCTGATCTTCCCTTCTCCCAGCAATTGATTTCAATGGTGAATCATGGCTGTCATGAGCACCTTTCGTGGAACCTCTGTGCCAACCTCCATCTGGGCCATCGCACTAATCGCAGCAATCTGACCCTCCAGAAGATCGGGGAGCAAAAACCCAAGATAGATCTTCTGATCATCGGCTATCTCCGCGTACCGTGCAGCTTGATTGAGTCGTTCGGACTCACGATCAAGGAGGTTGAGCTGGGGAAACTCTCGCAGGAACCCATCCCATAGATAGGAAAACATAATATAGGCGCCACTGCCGAATTGTGTAGCCAGTGAATAAATTGCCAGGGGGGCAATGACCTGCAGGAAACCGTTTCGGTAATATGCAAGCTGTGAACGCCGACCACGGTGGATGTGGATGGTGTTCTCTTTTTGGCTTATGGCGTTTCCAAAGCTTTTCAAGGATTTGTTGAATCTACGAAGCTGGTCTTTTTCATCGGTCAGGGTTGAGGCAAGGTGCGCGTCCATGGAAATGGCAATTCGCCGAAAGAAGAGAAAGCGTGAAAACGCCTCTCCCTTATCGGTATGATCATGACCACTGCAAAGCAGGGCAGCGGCAGTGAGCATGGAGGAGGTGACAAGCGTATTCTCTATGATCGAACTAATCACCGTGAGGGCCAGCTCCTCGATACGAGAGGCGAATTCAGGTGTTCCGGGGAGCGCAGAACCCATAAACGATTTCATGTCAAAGGGAGTCCCAACACGGATGTTTACTCTTCCGTAGCGATTGAGCACTACCTTGCCCGCTTTGATCACCTGCAGAAAATCTTCACTCTTTTTCTGAACTCCTTTTAGCTCCTGCTGGTATGCATTCTCTTCGATGACCTTTTCGTAGCCGATGGAGATGGGGACGATCTGTGGTGACGGGATCTTGCCCTGGGCTAAAAGCTCCGCAATCATGGAGAGCAGTCCCTGCTTGGGGTACACAGCCTTTCCGGTTCTGGAGCGGGTCCCCTCAGGAAAAAACTCCACATTGATTCCCTCATTGAACAGGCGGGCCAGATACTCCAGGAGAACAGTTTTATAGAGTTTGTTTCCTTTAAAAGAGCGCTTGATAAAGAATGCGCCCCCTCGCCGAAAAATTGGGCCCATGGGAAAAAAGGAGAGATTTTGCCCCGCGGCAATGTGAGGGATGGGCAGGTGATAGCGATCCATGAGCCAGGAGAGAATGAGGTAGTCGATGTGGTTGCGATGACAGGGCAGTAACAAAAGGGGGCCGGAATTCTGAGCCTCTCTCATTCGCTCAAAACCCTCGTCATCCAGCTCAAATCCGCGAAAAATACGATACCACAAAACTCTCAGGCTGTGCTTGTAGAGGGTCAGCGTGGTGTTTGTCGGTGACGCCGGGATCTCCTTGATGGCATCCTTTATCTCTCGAAGAGCATGTTTGGGGGTGGTGCCACTGTCAACTGCATCGAAATATGCATTGATAACCTGTGGGTTCCTGGCAAGCTCGCGCCTGGTTATTTCGGTGTTGAGGAGTCTGGGGCCCAAAATAGTGCGCCACTCGTGCTCGATCTCGTCGAGCAGCTCCATGCGCAGAACTTTGGTACACTCCATGGTACTTTGATCTTCATGGTTGTTCAGATAATCACGGAGATTTACCGGGGTTCCGACCTTTATTACCGGTGTGAACAGGGAGAACGCCATCTGCAGCGCCGCCCGTGCCCGGCCTGGAGACTCCTGACTGCCCATATATTTTTCCAGGATACGCCACTGGTCCAGTGGGCGTCGAACCCCGCTTTTATCCCACACGGGAATCAAGGGGACAGCCATGACCGCAGGAGTATAGGGATCCTGCCGGAGTTTGCTGAGGATGTGAAAGAGCGCCTTGGTGGCCCGGGGGCGCTCATCGGGGTTGAAGAAGGTCCCCGGAGTGAAGAGCGCCAGAAGAGCAGGAGAGCCTGACATCACTGACTCTGAGAGGAGTTTTGCCTGATGATTCTCTCCGAGCCCCAGCAGAAATTTCGCTGTAAGATCAAAGACACCGTTGACCGGTCTGATAAGCAGGGATTCCCCGGGAAGGACCCGTGTGGGCTCCGGTAGTTTTTCACGCCTCAGCATGTTCATCACCAGCAGAAAATCCAGATCACTGGAGGTTCGCATGATGTATAGAGGGGTTCCCTGGGCGGCCAGGGAAAGGCGTGCCCGATCTTCTGCCTTGAACTCGGTTCGAGAGAACAGGGCCCTGGTGAGAAGTGAACCTACTGGATTGGAGTGGGAGAGAAGGATATCGGCGTAACGTGATGTGAAACTATACATGGTGCTCGGGTGGGGGCTCCCCATGAGCACCCTGTTCCTTGAGTTATCACCACTTTATAATATCTTTTTCATCAACATCAAAAGCCTTTCTCCTGGAGAGCCGGATTTTCCCGGTTTTACTATCGATTTTTATCACCTTCACCACCACCTTGTCGTCAATATCGACAACGTCAGTGATTTCGGCGACGTTGTTGTCGTCCAGTTCACTGATGTGGATCAGGCCCGACCAGTTGGGTGCAAACTCAACAATGGCGCCAAATTTATCTATGATTTTAACAACGTGCCCTTCATAGACTTCACCAATTTCGGGCTCCCGCGTGATATTGCGGATAGCGTTAATAGCTGCCTGGGCAGAGTTCTCATCAGAACTGACGACGGTGACGAGCCCGGAATCAACGATGTCGATTTTTGCGCCCGTATCTTCAGCCAGCCCTCGGATTACCTTGCCTCCGGGTCCAATCACGTCACGGATTTTGTCCGGATTGATGTTCAGCGTGTAAATCCTTGGTGCCTGTGGAGGCAGCTGGGCACGGGGAGCGTCCATGGTCTGTGCCATTTCGCCAAGGATGTGAAGTCTTCCTTCGCGGGCCTGGTACAGCGCGTTTTTCATGATTTCCCGGGAGAGCCCCTCAATCTTGATATCCATCTGGACCGCGTTGATGCCCGTAGCAGTACCGGCAACTTTGAAGTCCATATCACCCAGGTGGTCTTCATCCCCGAGAATATCGGTCAGGATGGCAACGTCGTCGCCTTCTTTAATGAGGCCCATGGCGATACCAGCAACGGGAGCCTTGATGGGGACACCACTGTCCATGAGCGCGAGGGTGGCGCCGCACACGGTTGCCATCGATGATGAACCATTGGATTCAGTGATTTCACTCACAACACGGATGACGTATGGGAAATCATCTTTGGAAGGGAGCACTTTGGAGATGGCGCGGTAGGCCAGATGTCCATGACCGATTTCACGACGACCGGGACCACGCACCATCCGTGCTTCACCGACGGAGAAGGGAGGGAAGTTGTAATGAAGCATAAAAGACCGGAACTCCTCACCCGTGAGGAGGTCCATCTTCTGATTATCCATGCCGTATCCCAGCGTTGCGACAACCAGCGCCTGTGTCTCACCGCGGGTGAAGAGAGCCGACCCGTGGGCCATGGGGAGAACCGAGACTTCGCTCTCAATGGGGCGAACGGTTGTTGTGTCGCGTTTATCGAGGCGCTCATTTTTGAGAATCCATGAGCGGACCAGGTGGTACTTCATGGTGCCGATGAACTCTTTAATCTCGCCTGCTTTGCCGGGGAATTCTTCAGCCAGGGCAGCACAGGTTTCTTCAGAGACTTTATCGAGAGCGGCATACCGGGGAAGCTTCTCCACCTTGGAGAGGGCGCGGACCAGTGGTTCTCTCGCGATCTCCTCGACTCGGGCTTTGAGTACCTGGTCTACCGTGATTACGGGATCAGGGCGTTTCTCCCTGCCACACATCTCACGAAGCCGGTTTTGGAGGGCGATAACGGGTTGGACAGCATCCTGACCGAAGAACAGGGCCTCAAGGAGGGTGTCTTCATCAAGGGTGTCCAGCTCTCCCTCAACCATTACGATGGCATCTGCGGAGGCGACCAGGCTGATGTCCATATCTGACTTTGCCAACTCTTCCATGGTTGGGAAGGCGATGAGGTTGCCATTGACACGGGCGACCTGAACACCGGCTATGGGGCCGTGGAAGGGGATATCGGAGATATGCAGTGCTGCGGAGGCGCCTATCTGGGCCAGTGGTGCAGTGGGATGCATTTTATCATGGGAAAGGACGGTCGCCATAATCTGAGTCTCAAAAAACCATCCCTCGGGGAAGAGGGGGCGAATCGGGCGGTCAATCATCCTCGAGTTGAGGATTTCGACTTCACTCAGGCGGCCTTCGCGTTTGAAATAGTTGCCCGGGATTTTGCCTGCGGCATAGGATTTCTCTACATAATCAACAGTGAGGGGCAGAAAACCGCCCTCGCTTCTGGGGGTATTGCTGGCCACTGCTGTGACCAACACCACGGAGTCGCCGCATCTGACAAGGACGGCACCATCAGCTTGTTTGGCAATTTTTCCGGTCTCGATGGTTATTTTCCGCCCATTTATCATGACTGATTCTTTTATGTGCATAATTTCTCCTTGCGGGAGTGAAGTCAGCGGCAGGCCCTTTCCACAGAGTACCCGTGGGATTCCCTGTGGAAACGACTTGCCGAAAACCTCTTCATTTCTCCCGGTTTGCTGTGACAGGCACAGCATGGTTTCGAGCTTTGAGCTCATGATAATAATAGTGGGAGCGACCCGGAGGCCGCTCCCACAAAAATCGCTATTGCATCCCGCCGCCGTTGGGTGGGAAAATTTGCAGCTAGCGTCTGAGGCCTAAAGCCTTGATGATTTTGGTATAGCGCTCAAAACTCTTGGCTTTGATGTAGTCGAGCAGACGTCGTCGGCGACCAACCTGCATGAGGAGGCCACGGCGGCTGTGGAAATCTTTTTTGTGGGTTTTGAAGTGTTCGGTGAGGTGGCGGATCCGCTCGGTGAGTAAAGCGATCTGAACTTCGGGGGAACCGGTGTCGCCCTCGTGCTGGGCAAATTTACTCATGATTTCTTTTTTCTTACTCGTTGACATTCCCATGGTGTTTCTCCTGATTATTGTGGGGGTCATTGTTGTTGGTGATAGCGTCAATATACTGCAAAACCTGGTGGGGAAAAACCTTCACCGGTTGGATTTCATCGCCTGTCTGTTCCCCGATTGCCAGCAGCCTGTCACTGGTATCGATGAAGGCCATGCGTTTTCCTTCGGGAAAATGATCATCGGGGAGCGAAATGCGTTTGCCCTGGGCGAGGCATTTCGCGGTCTGTTCATCCACTACTATCTGGGGCATAAACTGCAGCGCCACGGTGGGGCTGACAATTATCTTTTGGGCTTCCATCTGGGTCATGGCCAGCAGGGCATCCAGGGAGATGGCGGAATCGAGATCGAAGGGCCCGCTCCGTGTGCGTTCGAGCGCGGTGACATGGGCTGTGGATCCCAGCGCCTCGGAGATGTCCAGTGCCAGCTGGCGAATATAGGTGCCCTTGGAGCAGGTGACATCAAGGGTGATGCTCGGGGAATCAAAATTCACGAGATCCAGAGAATATATGTGGATCCACCGGGCTTGTCGCTCCACTTCCTCGCCCTTGTGGGCGTGTTTGTAGAGGGGTTTCCCCTTCACTTTCACCGCCGAGAACATGGGGGGGGTCTGCTGCTGTTCCCCGACGAAAACTTTGATGTTCCGCTCAATATCCTCGGTTGTCAGTGGGGGCACATAACGGGTCTCAATGACCTCACCCTCCCGGTCGAGGGTCGCGGTCCGCTCTCCAAGTTTCATGGTAAACCGATAGGCCTTGTCTCGATCCAGCATATAGGGAGCCAGCTTGGTGCCATCATTGATGAGTAGCGGCAGCACTCCCGTCGCGAGGGGATCCAGCGTTCCTCCGTGCCCGACTTTCCATTGGAAACGGTTGCGAACCCTGGCGACCGCGTCATGGGAGGTAATCCCTATGGGCTTTTTCACGATGAGAAGTCCAAAGGGCACCGTCATGTGGTCTCCAGTTAGCGGCTTACAGTTGAAAAGA
>JAHJLU010000359.1 GCA_018821745.1 Myxococcota bacterium
TGCGGGATCACCGGCATTATTGACCACCACGCCTCTCCCGGTTTTATTGCAGGCAGCCTGGACACCATGGCAAAGGCCTTCGACGAGTTCGGGATGAGGGGCCAGCTCTGTTATGAAATTACCGATAGAAACCGGGAAGGAGAGGGAGCCGAGGGGATTGAAGAGAATCGCCGGTTTGCGCTGTCAGTCATGAAGCATCCCCTGCTCAAGGCGGCCCTCGGGGCCCATGCCTCCTTCACCATCACTGACAAGACCCTCGATGATATGGCGGCGCTGCAAGACTCCATGGATCTGCCGCTGCATATCCATCTTCTGGAGGACAAAGCCGATGAGGTCGTCTCCATTGACAAGTTCGACATGAGTCCCGAGGCCCGGCTCACCCTTCGCGGGTTTTTCAGGCCCGGTGCAATCATTGTTCACGGTGTTCACCTGTCCGATACCAAACTGAAGCGGATTCAGGAGAGCGGCGCCACAATGGTGAACAACCCGCGTTCCAACATGAATAACCGTGTGGGTCGCGCTCCCTCGGGTCATGGATCATGGGCGCTGGGCACCGACGGGATCGACTCGGACATTCTGGCGGAGGCCAGGACCGCCTTCTTCCGTGGCCGGGAGGATAACCCCCCCGTTGACTGGATGGGCCCCATGCACATGCTGAAGAATGCACAGAATCTGCTGGGTCGGCCCTTCGGGCTTGATCTGGGCACCCTGAGCGAGGGTGGCGCGGCGGACATCACCGTGCTTGACTATCATGCGCCAACACCGCTGAACGGGGACAATTTTTCGGGTCATCTTTACTTCGGGTTGGGCTCCTACGCCTGTGAATCAACAATGGTCAAGGGGCGCTGGGTGATGAAAAACCGGTCCCTGGTGGGGGTCGATGAAGAGCGGCTCCTGGCCCTGTCCCGGGAAGGGGCGAAAAAACTGTATAAAAAGATGGAGGAGATCCAATGAAGGAGAGTGATTCCCAGCCCGTGATCCCCCAGCAGGAGGCTCCTTTGCACGTGGATGTTGCCACCCCGTCGCCAGAGGAGGTCGTGGCGCCGGCTGCGCCGCCCACGGGAGACCCCGTTATGCCAGAGGAAGAGAATCTCCCCCCGGAAGGTGATGCGGCGCGGGAATTGCCCGAAGAGTCTGATGACGGGCGGGGCCTGGTGGGTTCCTTCCAGGATATCCTGGGAAAGATCATCCACAAGGGGGAGTCGGGGATCAAGCGGGCCACAGATCTGAAAATACCCAAGGAAGTCATTGCTTACGGCAAGGAGCAAATGGGTTCATTGCGCAAGGAGATGGTGGGGATAGTTGGCAATGAGGTCAAATCATTTCTGGGCTCCATCAATCTTGGGCAGGAGCTGGTCAAGATCTTCACCTATCTGACCTTTGAGGTAAAAATGCAGATCCGGCTGGTGCCTTCGGAGAAGGGTGGTCTGGTGATTCAGCCCAAGACCGAGGTGAAGCTGGTGGATTCCAACAAGGAAAAGGGAGGATAGCGTGTCCGGGGAACCGACCCCTCTTATGCAGCAGTTCCTGAGGGAAAAGGAACGATATCCCGACGCCATTCTGCTTTTTCGTGTGGGTGATTTCTACGAGATGTTCTATGACGATGCTGTTGTGGCCTCCGAGGCGCTTGGGCTCGTCCTGACTTCACGGGATAAAAACAGGGAGAACCCTATTCCCTTGTGTGGTGTGCCCTATCACGCGCTCAAGACCTACATGGGCAGGCTCCTGGATCAGGGGTTCAAGGTGGCCGTGTGCGAGCAGGTCGAGGATCCAAAGACCGCCAAGGGAGTGGTGCGACGGGAGGTTACCCAGGTTGTCAGCCCCGGGCTCATCCTCGACGAGGATCAACTGGACGCAAAAATATCCAATTACACGGCGGCGGTTATACCCACTCAGGACGAGGCATCCTTCGGGTTTGCCCTGGCTGATATCTCCACGGGCGAGTTTAAGGCCGCCCACCTGAAGTCCTATGATGAAGTCGCGTCGGAGCTCGCTCGAATCCGTCCACGGCAGATCCTTGCCGATACCAGGACCAGGGATGTTCTTGAGGGCATTATGGGCCCCGGATCCATGCTCTGGGAGCTCAGCGATCCCGGCGTCAGTTCGCTTCAGAAGGCCAGTGAGCTGCTTGCGACGGCCCTGGCCGATTTACCGGCCGAGGAGTTGAGTGAGCCTGTTGTGACGATGGCCTGTGCTGCCGTCATTGTGGCGCTCAAGAGCGCGCGTCCGGCGGAGCCCCTGCCACGGGTGCGTATTGTTCCCTACACGCCGACCGATTTTATGGTGCTCGATGAGGCGACAATCTGCAACCTGGAGCTGTTCGAGACCATCAGGGATCGGCGCAGAGATGGCACTCTCGTCTCGGTGCTCGATCAAACTGTGACGGCAATGGGCGGGAGGATGCTCCGCTCCTTTATCCTCTATCCACTCATGGATATTTCCAGCATTGAGGCGCGGCTTGACGGTGTGGAGCGAATGCTCCACGAGGCCGAAAGTCGAGACGTTCTGCGAAAGGCCCTGAGGGAGCTGCCCGACTTCGAGCGACTCGCCTCCCGTATTTTGCACCGCGTAGCGACTCCGCGGGATCTGGGTGTGCTGGGTCGGGGGTTGTCACAGGTGCCCAATGTGGCTTCGGTGCTCATGGGATTTCATGCCCATGATGAGGCGCCCATTTCGTTTCTTCATCTGGGCGAGGATCTCCTCACCGATGTGGCGGATCTCCTGGGCACCACCCTGGTGGACGAGCCCCCTGTCTACCTGAAAGATGGTGGCGTGATCCGGGCAGGGGTCAACCCTGAGCTCGACGAGCTGCTGGATCTCACCAGCGGGGGAAAACGAAAGATCCTGGAGATCGAGGAGCGCGAACGGGAGGCTACCCGGATCGCGACCCTCAAGGTGAAGTTCAACCGGGTCTTCGGCTACTATATTGAAATTCCGCGGAGTCGCCTGGAGCAGGTGCCCGACTACTATATCAGGAAACAGACGCTGGCCAACGCCGAGCGGTATGTCACGGAAGAACTGGCAGAACATGAGGCCAAAGTGCTGGCGGCGGATGAACGCCGGATAGCCCTGGAGGAGAGGCTCTTTCTCGAGCTCCGGGAGCGCATCGCCGAGGCCGGCGATCGGCTCAAGGCCATCGCCCGGAGCGTTGCCCTCCTGGATGCGCTGGCTTCCCTCGCCGAAGTGGCCCATCGACGCGGATATGTGCGTCCCAAAATTGACCGCAGCGACACCCTCACTCTGAAGAATGCCCGCCATCCGGTCATCGAATCCATGCTCAGGCCCGGGGAATTTATCCCCAACGACATCAGACTCTCCGCCAGTGCAAAGCAACTGGCCATTATTACCGGTCCAAATATGTCGGGCAAGAGCACCATCATCCGGCAGGTTGCCCTCAATGTGCTCATGGGCCAGATGGGGTCCTTTGTCCCGGCCTCGGCGGCCACCTTCGGGATCTGTGACAGAATTTTTTCCCGCGTGGGAGCTTCTGACAACATCGCACGTGGTGAATCAACCTTCATGGTTGAGATGAAGGAGACCGCCAATATTCTGGCCTACGCGACCCGGCGGAGTCTTGTCATCCTCGACGAGATCGGCCGCGGCACCTCAACCTACGATGGTGTCTCCATCGCCTGGTCCGTGGTGGAGCACATCCACGACGTGATCGGCTGCCGCACGCTGTTTGCCACCCACTACCATGAACTCACGAGCCTGAAAGATGTCAAACCGCGGGTGTTCAATGCGGGTGTGGCGGTCAAGGAGTTCCAGGGGAAGATCCTCTTTCTGCGGCGACTGAATATGGGTTCCGTGAACAAATCCTACGGTATTCAGGTCGCGGGCCTCGCCGGAGTCCCCCAGACCATTATCGCAAGGGCCAAGGCTATCCTGAAAGCGCTTGAGGAAGGAGAGAGCCTTATTCTTCCCAACATCGGGAAAAAAGAGAGTGAAACCCAGATGGGCCTCTTCGCTCCCCACGACATTTTCGTCGATGATTCCCAGCACGAGCATCCCGTGGAACATGCTCCGCCGCCGCCCGATCCTGTCCGGGAGCTCCTCGCCGGCGTGGATCCAGACGCCGTGTCCCCCCGGGACGCGCTGGAGCTTTTGTTTCAATTAAAATCAATGATTACGAAATAGGCTGGAGCTTTGGGGGAACATCTGCTATGTCGCCTGCGCGGTGGGCGGAATTGTTCAGCGTGATTGGAAAGGCAAAAATGATTCATACAACAGATGTCAGTTTAAGTTTTGGTGGACAGCTCCTGTTCAAAGAGGTGAATATCAAATTCTCCCCGGGAAATTGCTACGGATTGATCGGGGCCAACGGCTCCGGGAAATCCACGTTTCTGAAGCTGCTCTCCGGCGAGTTGGAGCCCGATTCGGGAACGGTTCATGTAAACGCCAAATCTCGTATCTCGCAACTCAAGCAGGATCATTTCGCCTATGACAAGTTCACCGTCCTTGAGACCGTGATGATGGGCAACACCCGACTGTATGAGATCATGGAGGCCCGGGAAGCGCTCTATGGCAAGCCGGACTTTTCAGAAGAGGACGGGATGCTCGCCGCCGAACTGGAAGGAGAGTTTGGCGAAATGAATGGTTGGGAGGCGGAATCCGAAGCGGCAATTCTGTTATCAGGACTGGATATCGGGGAAAAATACCTCGAAAAAAAGATGACA
>JAHJLU010000360.1 GCA_018821745.1 Myxococcota bacterium
CGCGGTTATCCGCCATCTGGAGCGGCTCGGGGTCCACACGGTCAACTCCTCCGTTGCCATCGACACGGTAAAAGACAAGCTCTTCTCCCAGCAGATCCTCGCGGAGAACAACCTGCCCGTGCCCCGCACGATCCTGGTCAAGTTCCCCATCAATGTGGATCTGGTGGAGAAACACCTGGGGTTCCCGGTCATTGTCAAGACCATCTACGGAGCCCAGGGCAAGGGCGTCTTCATGGCCGACGACCGCAACCAGTTTATCGACATGATGTCCCTGGTGGAGGTCACCAACGAGAAGGCCAACATCATCCTCCAGGAGTACATCGAAGAGTCCCGGGGCCGCGATCTGCGGGTCTTCACCATTGGCGGCCGGGCCGTGGCCTGCATGCAGCGAATCTCCAACCAGGGGTTCAAGGCCAACTACTCCCAGGGTGGTCGGGTCGAGCCCTACGAGATGACCCCCGAGATCGAATACCTGGCCACCAGCGCCTCCCGCATCATGGGTCTGGACATCGCCGGTGTGGATCTGCTCTTTGACAAAAACGGGACCTTCAAGGTCTGCGAGATCAACTCCGCGCCGGGCTTCCATGGCCTGGAGGAGGCCTGCGGCATTAATATCCCGCAGGAAGTTTTCCATTACCTCCGGATTCGTCTGGGGCAGGTCAAACGGAGAGGTGAATAATGGAAGGTTGGATACTCTACCGAAAACCCGATACCCACATCAGCGCCGATGTTTACGAGATGAACCGCTTCCAGGAGTCGGCCAAGGCCAACGGGATCAATCTGCGCATCATCCCCCCCGAGGACTTTGAGATCACGGTCTTCCCCGAAGAGCGCAAAAAGGTCATCATCAACGGAGAAGTGACCCCGCTCCCCGATTTCATCATCCCCCGCATGGGCGCCGGCACTACCTATTTTGCCCTGGCGGTCATCCGGCAGCTGGAGAAACTGGGGGTATATTCCCTCAACAGCTCCGTCGCCGTGGAGTCGGTGAAGGACAAGCTCTACACCCAGCAGATCCTGGCCCAGGAGAACATCCCCATGCCCCAGACCATGATGGTGAAGTTCCCTGTGGACGTGGATCTGGTGACCAAACACTTCAAGTATCCCCTGATCCTCAAGACCCTCTACGGCGCCCAGGGCAAGGGCGTCTTCATGCCCCGAAGCCACGATGAGTTTCTGAAGATGCTGGAGCTGGTGGAAATAATGAACAACGAGGCGAGCCTTATCATCCAGGAGATGATCACTCCCAGCTTCGGCCGCGATCTGCGGGTCTTCACCGTGGGCGGCCGGGTGGTGGCATGCATGGAGCGCTCCGCCGCCGATCCCGGGGGATTCAAGGCCAACTTCTCCCAGGGCGGGAAGGTCCGGGACTTCCCCGTCGATGACGAGATCGAGTGGCTCGCCACCACCATCTCCCGGCTCTTTGAGCTGGACGTGGCCGGTGTGGACCTCCTCTTTGACGACGACGGCTACAAGGTGTGCGAGGTCAACTCCTCCCCGGGCTTCCGGGGCATCGAGAGCGTCTGCCCCGCCCGTATCCCCGATGAAATCTTCCACTACATCAAGGTCCGCCTGGGCCACTTCGGAAAATAGTCTCCCCTGCAGTCCAGCAAATCAACGCCCCGGGAGCCTTCCTGGCACTCTTCCACGCAGGTAAGGGACGAGAAGTTTCAAGATACTTCTGTGTGAAGTTTCCATCAACTCTGGTACAATGGGCAATACAGACTTTGTGTCATCCACGAGGCCTGCCAATGGGACAGGGATTCGCATGATGTTACGATTTTTTCTGCTGGCACCAGCCCTCTTGATACTCACTGCAGCCTGCACAAAGCCCCCGCCGGGGACGCGCATCGCCTGGAGAACCTGCCGCCGGGTGAAGCCTGCAGGGCCAACCATATCGCTGCTCCCCCTCGACGTCAGGGCACGCTACAAATGGCACGTCTCCCTGGCCAGGCGGGCGGCGCTGTGGAACGCCGCAAAAACCACGGCAGAGGCCATGACCGAGGCGCTCCCCGAGGTGATGGAGAAATATGGGTTCACCATAAACCGCATGGTGACATGGAACGGCACGGTTATCACCAGAGGGGGGGACACGAAACATGTTGTGAGCGAAAAGCAGATGGCCAGAGCCATGAGCGCCCTGGCATTTTTTGTCAAGACCCCCAACACTGGAAGTCTGAATCACATGGTGGCACCAGGGGCCCTCAGCGCACTGGCCCCGCACAGTGATCTCTCCCTCTATGTGGCCTCATGGTACACCGTGGGGAGACCCCGCTCCACATTCGGAGCGTACAAATTTCTCGACGTGCTGGTGACAGTTATGGCGGCTGTGATCCTGGGCATTATCACCGCCGGACTGGAGAATGGGCTCTCGAGCTCAGGCTCAAAGAGAC
>JAHJLU010000361.1 GCA_018821745.1 Myxococcota bacterium
ACATGGCCGTTGTTCGGCTCCTGCTGGGTCGCGGAGCGAAGATTGATCATCAGAATATTTTCGGTGCCACCGCGCTCATGGAGGCAGCCTTTCGGGGAAACACGGAGCTGGTCCGCCTGCTTGTCAGGCAGGGGGCCAATATTCAGGTGGCAAATATCCGTGGAATGGATGCGCTGAAACTCGCGCTCCATAAAAAACATGCCGCTACCGCCGGACTTTTGGTTGAAGAGGGATGTGATGTAAACTCCGGGGATCGGGGCGGGTTTACGCCCCTCATGTGGTGTGCAAAGTGGGATTTTCGGGAGGTGGCGCTCCAGCTCCTGGAGCGCGGCGCGAATTTGAACGAAAAAACGGACAAGGGGCACACGGCCCTTCTGGAGGCGATCCGCAAGGGGAACCATGAGTTTGTGCAGCTGCTGGAGTCCTGGAAGTCGCGGGAGAAAGAAATTCACCACCCGTTGAATACGTCGAAAGAGCCCTGGTCGTTCCAGACCCTCTTTTTCCACGCGGCGCAGCCCATGTGCGTGCTCGACCGGGAGGCCACGGTGCTTGTAGTCAACCGCCAACTGGCGAGCTGGTTCGGGTATTCCATGGAGCACATGAATCAGACCCCTCTCAGTCGATATATCGCCCCCGACGATGGACTGGGCAAAGAGGGGCTGGCAGAGATTATCCGGAACAAGCCGGAGTCCGTAGAGCTCAATATTCTGCATGTCCTTGCGGGAGGCGAGTCACGGCAGCTTCGGTGGGTCTTCTCCTATGACCGCGAGGGAGGCGCAGTGCTGGGTGTGGCCGAGGATCTTACGGAGCGCCAGCGCCGCGAGTCACAGCACCGACAGAGCCTGAAAATGGAAGCCATTGGCCAGCTCGCAGGCGGAATCGCCCACGATTTCAACAACCAGCTGGCAGGGATCCTCGGGTATTCCGAGGTGCTGCTCCAGGGCACCGACCCGGCGGAAGGGGAGCGCTATGTGCGCCGGATAGTCACCTGCGCGCAGAACGCGGCGGATCTGACCCAGAAACTTCTCGCCTTCTCACGGAAGGGTCACTTTCGTCATGTGGAAGTCTCCATGCACTCCATTATCGATGAGGTTGTCTCTATTTTGCGCCACACCATCGACAAGCGTATTGTTGTCATCCAGCGTCTTGATGCCAATGATGACAGGATCATGGGCGATCCCACGCTCCTCCAGAACGCGCTGCTCAATCTGTGCCTGAACGCCCGCGACGCCATGCCCAACGGGGGGGAACTGCTCATCGGGACGCAGCTCACAGAGGTGGACGACGAGTTCCTCACCCGCCATGAATACTACATGAAAAAAGGTGCCTATCTGAGTATTCATGTGAGTGACACGGGATGCGGGATGCCCGGGGAAGTGAAGAGCCGGATCTTCGAGCCCTTTTTTACTACCAAGGCCCAGGGGTCGGGGACCGGAATGGGTCTCGCCGCGGTCTATGGTACGATGAAAGGACACAAGGGCGCGATCAACGTCTACAGCGAAGTGGGGAGCGGGACAGTCTTCAAGGCGTATCTCCCGCTCCACAATGCTGCGAGCAATCCCCTGAGTGCCGTTGATCCGGCTGCCTTCCTTCTCTCTTCAAAGCGAATTCTGGTGGTGGATGACGAAGAGGACGTGCGAAACATGATTCGGGCGTTTCTGCGGCGCAATGGGCATGTGGTGTTTACAAGCGAGGACGGTGAGGAGGGTCTCAGTTTCTACAGAGAGAATTGGCAGAACATCGACCTGGTTGTCCTGGACATGGTGATGCCGGTCCTGGGCGGGGAGGACACCTATGTGGCCATGAAGCGGCTCAACCCCAATGTGAAGGCTGTGCTTATTTCGGGGTACAGCCTCAACCGCCAGGTCCAAAAGCTGCTCAACCTGGGGATCAACGATTTCATCCAGAAACCGTTCAATTCCAATGCACTTCTGAAAACCATTGCATCCGTTCTCAGTGAGTAGGGCGATATGCCCTCGGGGAGCGAGAAAGTAATTCCACCACGTGCACTTCCCTGATAGGGTATTTTGAAAAATGCCACCAGGATGAACACAAACCAAGCAGAGACTCAGGCACCATGAAGTATCCCGCAATCAACCCCGAACACCTGCCTTATGCGCTCATCACTACCGATGCATTGGGGATCCCCGTCTCGTCCAACGAACCGGGGAAGGCGCTGCTTGTGGCGATGGAGAAGCAGCCGGGGCAATCAATTTTTCCCTGTCTTGCACACCATGAAGAAGGTGGTTCGAAGGCCCTCATCGAAGCGCTCTCACGCAATGGCGGCTGGGAAGGCAAGATGTCGGTTCCCTCAGATGTGGGAAGCCTGGAGTGCCAGGTGAAAATTTCCCCCGCCAACCCTGGTGCGAGTCACCAGCCAGAGTGGGTCGTGTCGGTTGTGCCTATCCCTCCTGTGACGATGACCGGCGATTTGGAGAAGCAGCAGTATTTTCTGAAACGTGTCGAGGACCTGGCCCATGTGGGGATCTGCTGCGTGGATCTGGT
>JAHJLU010000035.1 GCA_018821745.1 Myxococcota bacterium
GAAGAATTTGTCCTCTGGCCCCAAGGACAACTTTTGAATTGTACGACGGATGAAAAGCCATCTCATCGTAAAAATTACAGTCTCCTCATTATTAATGGCCCAAACCGTTGACCATTTCAACCAGGTGGAGAAGAATTTTCTCAATTTCCCCAAAATATTCTCCCACTGCCTTCACACTGCCCGGCAGCGCAAAGATAAGCGTTGTACCGCTCAGCGCCGCTATGGACCGGGAGAGAACCGCGCTGGGGATCGTGGTCCCGAACTTGACCCGGATGGACTCCATGATGCCCGGGATCTCTTTATCGGCAACTTCTCTGACTACCTCGGGGGTAACATCCCGGGGACCAAGCCCCGTTCCCCCGGTGGTGAACACCAGATCAACACCCTGTTCACGAAAAAGAAGCAGCCGCTCTTTCAACTGGAGCGCGTCGTCGGGGATCACCTCCCGCAAAACTTCAAAGCCCGTGCGTGGACCGAGGTATTTTTCCAGGAGCGCAACCAGGAGCGGGCCGCTTTTATCAGCGTAAACACCCCGTGCTGCTCGATCCGAGAGTGTAACAACCCTGACGGAAAGAACACGGGGGGTATACTCTCCGTGATCACCGGGCCGAATGATCCCGCCCTTGATGACGCGGGCGAAGACTCCCTCCCTGGGCATAATGCACTCCCCGACGGCGCGATAGATGGCGCAGGAGTCCCCGTGGCAGACCTTGCCGATCTGGGTTACCTCCAGCTCTACGTCCCCGATCCGGAAACGATCCAGTTTGTGAATCCTGGTGAAGTCTATGCCGGAGATCAGCAGGTTCTCGGCGAACTCGCCCTCCTTGACATCATAGCCCGAGCGTTCCTTGAACCCCGCTACGGACTCCGCAGAGAGGAGGCTCACCTGACGGTGCCACTCCCCCCGGTGCGCATCATCCACAATGCCCAGCAGATCAATGGTTGCGCGCTCCACCGGATGCTTCACCACCCCTTTTTTCTCGGAAATATTGATAGCCTTCAGAGTAAAGTCCATGATTTATTCTCCGCCGGTCCACATGTAATGGCCGCTCTTGCCACCGGATTTCTCCACCAGTCGGCAGTCGGTGATCACCATCTCCCGAGAAAACATCTTGCACATGTCATAAATTGTCAAAGCCGCCACCTGGGCAGCAACCAGAGCCTCCATCTCCACACCCGTCTTCCCCGTGGTCCTTGACTCTGTTTTGATCAGCACACTGGTGGGCTCCAGGACAAAATCCACGGCTACCCGCTCTATGTTCAGTGGGTGACACAGGGGAATGAGTGCAGGTGTTGACTTGGCGGCCATGATGCCCGCGACCCGTGCGAACTGCAGCACGTCACCCTTGGGGAGGGTCCCGAACACAATTTTTTCCATGATCGCCTCGGAGAGCTGGATCCGGCACATGGCCCTGCCAATCCTTTTTGTGCTCTCTTTACTCCCAACATCAATCATTCCCGTTGGCTTTTCATTCATCTCATCCTCCGATACCGTTAAAACTTCCCGACTTGCTGATGGTCCCACGCTCCGGTTTGCACTCAACCGAGACTTTGATGGCCTCTTCATACCCCAGAGCCCGAATATCGTACTCCACATCACTAAAGAGACAGGGACGCAGACCGCCGGTGCTGGTGAGGCGCAGCTTGTTGCAACGGGAACAGTTGCCACCCTCGCCGCCCTGGACCACCCAGAAACTGCCGCTGCACAGATCCATCTGGCGGATATAGCGAATCTCGAAACCCCGCTGTCTGGCGTATTCCGCCACAGCGACAGCGTGGGGCTCACTGGCGGATTTGGTGATGACACAGTTGAGTTTTATCGGCAGCAGGCCCGCCTCCTGGGCCGCATCGATGCCAGCCAGCACAAGGGAGATATCCCCGATTCGTGTGATCTCCCGGAAGCGTTCCGGATCAACCGAATCAAGGCTCACGTTGATTCGATGGAGGCCCGCCGCCTTGAGCTCGTGGGCGTACTGTGCCAGCAATATACCGTTTGTGGTCATGGTCAGATCGGTGATGCCATTGATCAGGGAGAGCCTGGACACAAGGGTTGTGATGCCCTTGCGCACCAAGGGTTCGCCCCCGGTGATACGCACCTTGTTGATGCCCATGGAGACAGCCACCCGCGTGAAAGCCTCGATCTCCTCCAGGCTGAGGATCTCCTCGTGCCGTTTCAGGGTAACGCCCTCTTCGGGCATGCAGTACACGCACCGCAGGTTGCACCGATCGGTCACGGAGATCCTCAGGTAGTTGATCCGCCGGCTAAAGGGGTCGCACAAGGACATGAGACCCCCTCGGGATATTGGTTTCACCCGGTTCCAGATGTAAAAGCCCCCATGCGTTCTTGAGCGAGTGATAGTGGCCGGAGCCATGATAATCCAGCGGCACCACCTCGCCCTGTCCGTTTACATCGCAGGGGAGCCAGGTGGTACGTGAGCTTTGTTTCACTGAAATATCCCGGGAGAGGACCATTCGCACTTCCAAAGGCAGGGGTGCCCCCATGCTGGCAAGCAGAAAGGGTTTCACCATCACTTCGAAGACCACGAAAGAGGTCACCGGATTTCCGGGCATCCCGAAAACCCAGCCCCCCTCAGAGACGGCGAAGGTGGTGGGGCGCCCCGGCTTGGCGGCGATCTTGGAGAAGAGGATCTCGTATCCATGGGAGGTCAGAATGTCGGGGACGAAGTCAAAATCCCCCATGGAGACGCCACCCGAGACGAGGATGCCGTCACACTCTGCCTCGGCACGTTCAAACACGGCCGCAAGAGCCTCAGGATCGTCACCGGTGATACCGTAGTAACGGGGCACCGCGCCTGCTTCAATCAACTGGGTCACGAGCTGCACGCCGTTGGCGTTCCGGATCTGATGTAAAAGAGGCGTCTGGTGTGGTTCCACCACTTCGTCACCAGTGATAACAACTGCCACCACGGGGCGCCGAAAGACCCGGGGGGCGTGAATCCCCACGGAAGCAAGAATCCCCGTGATTTTCGGAGTAATGGGGGTGTGCTTCTCCACAAATAGCTGCCCCTGGGCCGCGTCTTCGCCGACTTTCGCAATATTGGCTGTTTTCAGCGATGCTGCAGCGGGGACAAACGCCACGGACCCTTGGGATTCGGGCAGGGCAAGCTCTACCTGAACCACCATATCGGCGCCGGCGGGCAACATGCATCCGGTCATCACCTTGGAACAGGTACCAGGGACCACGGTTTGAGTGGGGGGACTCCCGGCGGGGACGGTCTCCAGAACCGTGATCGGACCGGGCAGATCTGCTCGCTGCAGGGCGTACCCATCCATGGCAACACGGTCAAAAGGCGGCACAGGGCGGTCTGTGAGGACATCATCCGCGAGGATCCGGCCCACGGATTCCGCCAGCGAGACTGTCTCTGTGGCGACAACGGGCACCATACGGGTCATCATCATTTCAAAGGCTTGAACAAAGGGCGTATACATGGTCCACTCCTTGGGAGGGAAAGGATAGCAGAGATTCAGGACAACTCAATCCATTTTCCCCCCTGGAACATCAGGCGGGGATTTGGAAAATAGAGCACCTCCCCACGGGGGTCCAGGGTACTGGTCAGCGTGCGGTCTGCCATAGGCATCACCTCTCGGGCGCTCTCCTTGAGGCTCTGTTCCCCCTCCCGTCCCACCAGATAAAAGAGGGAGGGCCTGCAATACCGCCGAAGGGTGTTGGACTCGACCAGCAGCGGGTTTCCATCCCGGAGCGTTTGAAGCAGAGACAGCGCCTCCTCCATGTGGGGCTCGTCGGTCTTCAGCCAGAAAACCCGCGCCGCACCTGCAGCCAGCATCCGCGCCGTATCTTTCCCCGTGTCTGAGCGCTCCTCGGGGAGCAACACCGGCGTTGTCTCCAGGGCATGGGCGCCCTTGAAGATGGTGACCTTCACCGCGGTGATCCGGTGGTCCCCGGCAAGGCTGGAAATCACGCGCCCGGAGAAGGTCGTTTTTCCGGCGTTGCGGTGCAATCCGCCGATCATCAAGACATCGTTCATGGGTATCATGTGCGGTTCTCCGGTGAAACATTTTCGGTACTGGGCGGCGATTCCCCGGTCTGTGACAGGATGCGAATAGAGGCGGGATCGAAATCAGCCCAGATCCCACAGCCCACATGCAGTTGCTCCCTGGATATGGTATCGGGCTGCAGCAGCACCGTGAGTTCCGGCGTCGTCCCCAGCCGCGCTTCCACTCCCGAGGGGGTGGGGGCGAGATCCAGGATCTCCCCCTGCAGGCAATTCACGCTGTGGTCTGAAGGCTCCTGAAACGAACACCGGACCTGATTTTCCGGGATCATCACCAGCGCCGTGCCGCAGTGCGTGTTACCGGGGTGGATGTAAAATGACCCCTGTTCCGCGCGGTTGGAGGTAAAACACAAATCTTCTGTATCGCCTCCCGTGGCGAGGGTCCCCTCAAAGACATTTTTCAGTCCCACAAACCTCGCCACAAACCGGGTCTTGGGATGGTCAAAGACCGAACGGGGCTCATCCACCTGCACCAGGCGGCTCACGCCCTTGTCATTCCGGTGGAGAATGCCCACGCGCTGCGCCAAAGAGAAGGCTTCCTCATAGTCATGGGTCACGTGCAGGATGGTCTGCCCATCACGGTGCAGGGTACGCAGGATGCCCTTGAGATCATCCCTCAGATCTTTGTCCAGCGATGAAAGGGGCTCATCAAGCAGCAGGATGTGCGGGCTGACAGCCAGCATTCTCGCCAGGGAGACACGCTGTGCTTCTCCCCCGGAGAGTGTCCCGGGATGCCGCTGTAAAAGCCCCGAGATTCCCATCTTCTCGGCCAGCTCCCCGACCCTCGCGGATTTCTCCCCCCTCGTGAGGCCGCGCAGACCGTAGCCAATATTTTGAAACACATTCATGTGGGGGAACAGGGCTGGTTTCTGATACACCAGACCAATCCGACGCCTGTTAATGGGCAGGTGGGTGATGTCGACTCCTTCCAGGCTTATTGTTCCGCTGTCGGGACGGATCATTCCCGCAAGGATCTCCAGCAGCAGTGATTTTCCCCCGCCGGAAGGACCCAGGAGCATGAAATACTCACCCTTTTCCACAGTCAGAGAGATCTCCCGCAGGGAGAACTCCTGCAGGTCAATCCCAAGATTATCGATGGTCAACATCAGTGACCCGCCTTCCTCCCAGGACCCTGACAATCACAAAGAACACCAGGGAAACGGTCACAAACACAACCGCCACGGGGCGGGCATACTTGAGCCCGTAAGCCCCGAAGCGCTCGAAGATCATGACGGGGGTCACCATGGGATGGTAGGCGATGAAGATAACCGCGCCGAACTCGCTCATGCCGCGGGCCCACATCATGATAAACCCCGTAAGAATGTGTCTCCAGGCCAGGGGCAACGAGATGGTGAAAAACACCCGCATGGGAGAGGCCCCGAGGTTGAGGGCCGCCTTCTCCAGCCGCTCGGGCACCGACGCAAACCCTAAAATGGCCGAGTGCATGAGGTGGGGGAGACTCACAAAGGCCATGGCCATCATGATCCCTGCCCGGTGGCTCACAAAACTGAACCCCAACCCCTCTGCGGTGCGTCCCAGCAGGGTGTCTCTCGCAAATATGGTGAGCAGGGCAATTCCGGCGGCGCTGTGAGGGATCACAATGGGGAGGTCGATAATGGCCGTCACCAGTACCTTCCCGGGAAAATCTCGGCGCGCGATGAGCCAGGCAAGGGGCAGCGCGAAGATCGCAAAGATCAGCACACTCCCCATGGCGGTGATGATAGTGAAGACGATGGATTCACGGACCGCCGCCTCCCCGAGGGTGCTTTTGATTTCCCCCGCGGAGGTGTGCAGGAACATGGTCCCCAGTGGAGCGAGGATGAACAGCAGGATGACGCCGCCTAAAAAGGCCAGAGCCAGATGGAAGGGGGAGAGCACACCCTGACGCCGCCCGATTCCCAAGGGTCAGCCTCCGTGGGCCAGATGAAATGCCTTAAAGTCTGCACCATCGGGAACGGCAAAGGTCTCGTACTCCTCGCGGGGCACATGCTTGCCATTGACACTCACGGTGATGAGCACATAGCTGTAGCCCATGGCTTTGAGCACCTGATGAACCGTCATGCCTTCATGCCATGCCACGTGGTCTCTGTCATTCACCACAACCATGGGTCACCTATTGGTATTTCTTTGCTATTTCGACCAGTTCCGGAAGATCAATGCCGAGCTCCGTGAGGCGCTCCAGGGTGGGGACGCCCTCCCGGGTCCACCCGCGGCGCTTGTAGGCAGCATCGAGGACCTTGTCGTACTGTTCGTAGCGGAATGTGCGCAGGGCGCTCATTTTAGCGGGCAGATCCATGGACGCGGGATCCAGCCCCAGATTCGCCGTGAGCTGGCCATCATAGCGCTCCTGACGGGAGAGATATTCTTCTTCCGTGACGGGCCCCATGGCGCGGTATGGGGGAACATCGGACTGACGGGTGCCGTAGCCCAACATCAGGGTCATGAGTTTCTGGAGGTTGTGGACACGGGCCGACTGGTCCAGCATTTTTTTCTCGTCCAGGGGGATGCCCGTCATGCCCTCGAAAAACTTCCAGTAATTGTGCACGTGCTCGGGGATCTTCGCCGCCTCCTGGGGAGGATGCTTTTTGTTATCGGCCGGGGAGACGTCGTTCCATACTATCTTGCACAACCCCATGAGCCCGAACCAGGTGCGGAAGAGGGGGAAGTAGTAAAGGGCCTCGGCCTTGTCCTCAAAGGAGGGGATCTGGTTGTTGACCATATCCATGAAGATGAGCCACGCCTCGTCGTGCTGGGGGCCCTTGACCGCCATGGTGTAACCCGCCTGCTGTGCGAGGCTTTCCTTGCTCACATATTCGGAGTACTCAAGTCCCTTGGCCTCCATCCCGATGTCGTGGAGGAAGGCGGCATCAGCGCCCAGCTCGCGGGCCCATTTCTCTTTGAGGAAGCGGATCCCCTGCCCCACATCCACACCGAAACCTTCTCCTCTGGCCATCTCGTGGAGCAGCTCCAGCGCCTCATCCGTGGCCCCGAAGTTGAGGACCTTGCCACCGGTGATGGTGGTGTCGATGATCCCCGCCTCGAAGCACTCCATGACAAAGGCGATGGTGGTGGCGGACGAGATGGTGTCCAGGCCGTAGGTGTCGCAGTAGAAGTTGAACTCCACGATGAAGTCCGGGTCAAAGCAGCCCATGTTGGAGCCCCCGGCGGAGGTCTCGTATTCGGGTCCGTCAACACACACTGCGTCGCCCTGATAGGGGCCGGTCTTGAGGATGTACCCGTCGACCGCTTTGGCGCAGGCCATGGAGCAGCCGTGCCAGCACTGATCCGCATGACCCTGGGTGAAGTACTGTTCCTTTAAGACCTTGGAGTCGATCTTCGGTGTATCCTTGTGGGATCCAAATTTGTAGTTACACACCGGGAGAAGATCGTAGGCGTCCATGACCTCCACGATGTTGGCTGTGCCCACTTCGCGCATGCGACACTGGGAAGGATCCAGGTTGGCCATCTCGGCGTTGACCCGCATCCCGTGGTTGCGGATGAGCAGCGGATCCACGGGGTGGTTCATGTCGTCAATGACCTCGATGGCGCCCGTGGGACACACATAGGCACAGGAGGTGCAGCCAACGCAGTGGGGATCCACTTCCCCAAAGGGCATGCCCATGTGGCGTTTGATCCCGCGTCCGGCGAAGTCGATGATTTTTTCCTGGATAAAGGTCTCACAGGCCCTCACACAACGGCCACAGAGGATGCAGGCCTTTGGGTTTTCGTCGGTGAGATCACTGGAGAAGCGGGAGCCCGTGACCCCCACTTTTTTCGCAACCTCTTTAACAGCGGGCACATTGGGCCAGCGCCCCAGGTACATCTCGGCCAGCACCTTGCGGTTGCGGACCACGGAGGGGGCCTCGGTGCTAACCACCATACCTTCCTTCACGGGGAAATTGCAGGAGGTGACTGTTTTAGTCTTGCCCCGGTCGGTCACTTCCACCACGCACAGGCGGCAGGTCCCGTTGGGGACCAGATCCTTGTGGTGGCACAGGGTGGGGACGTCTATCTTGTTAGCCTTGAGCGAAGCCAGGAGGAAGGAGCCTTCCAGCGCCTCGGTGGTGATTCCGTTGATGGTGAATGTCACTTTTACAGGAGCCATTACTTCACCTCCACAGCGTTGAAATTACAAACTTCGGAGCAGATACCACACTTGATGCAAAGGGCGGCGTCGATGGAATGGAGGGCCTTTTTCTCGCCGCTGATGGCGTTCACAGGACATTTTCGCGCACACAATGTGCAGCCCGTGCAATTTCCATTGATGCTGTAAGTTACCAGCTCCTTGCAAATTCCTGCACTGCAGCGCTTATGGAGGATGTGCTCCTCGTACTCACTTCGGAAATACTTGAGCGTAGAGAGCACGGGGTTGGGGGCAGTTGCACCGAGCTGGCAGAGGCTGGTCTCGCCAATGGTCGCCGCTACCTCCTCGAGAAGCTCAATGTCTCCCTCCTGACCCTGACCGGTGGTGATGCGGGCGAGGATCTTGTGGAGGATATGGAGCCCTTCCCTGCATGGGGTGCACTTGCCGCAGGACTCGTCCATGAGGAAGTCGATGAAGTAGCGGGCCACATCCACCATGCAGGTCTTGTCATCCATGACGATCATGCCGCCGGAGCCCATCATGGAGCCGGC
>JAHJLU010000362.1 GCA_018821745.1 Myxococcota bacterium
AGCCGATTGCACTTACATGGGCCTCTTTGAGGTGCTCAAGGTGCCACCCGATCTGGTTATTTCCGGAATCAACGATGGATATAATCTTGGGACTGATGTTTTTTACTCCGGAACATTTGCCGGCGCATTCGAGGGGGCACTCCGGGGCCTGCCCGCCCTGGCGCTCTCGACCAACCGTGGGGCCCCTGAAGAAATTCTGGTCGCTGTATCCCGCGCCGCCATCACGGTTGCCATCCGGATGCTCGAGATCCCCCTCGCCGCGGGGACGGTGCTCAATATGAACCACCCCGATGTACTGGTGCCCCAGGGCATCCGGATGACTTCTCTGGGAAAGAGGGTCTACCTGGATGATGTGGAGAAGCGACTGGATCCCAGGGGGGTCCCTTATTACTGGATCGGGGGGTCTCCTTCTTTTGGTTTTGACAATCTAGTCGGCGGAGAGCGTGGAGCGCTCATAGAGAACTTCATCAGCCTCACGCCCGTGAATCAGGTGAATATCAGCCACCCGGAAGAGTATGCGCACTTTGAGAATCTTAACGGGAAAGTGGCCCGGTAAGCTGTTATGAATATTAATGATTCGGTAATGGTCATGTTGAAGGGTGCGCTCATGGGGGCGGCTGATGTGATTCCCGGCGTGAGCGGGGGCACGATGGCCTTCATCACCGGCATCTACGGCCGGCTCATTGATGCCATCAACTCCGTGGATTTGACTACGCTCCGCCTCTTTTTCACGGGCAAATTCCGTGAGTCTTTCGCCCGCATCCATTTTCGATTTATTATCCCGCTGGTGATAGGAGTCTTTTTCTCCGTTTTTACCCTCGCCAGGGTTATCACCCGGCTACTGGAGAGTCACCCCGTGGAGTTGTGGTCCTTTTTTTTCGGGCTCATAGCCGCCTCCATCTGGGTGGTGCTCAAAGAAGTGAAGGAGTGGAGTCTCTCTACCGGGGTGGGACTCGTGGGCGGCGCTGTGGGGGCCTGGTTCATCGTGGGGATGATCCCTGTCTCCACCCCCAATACATGGTGGTTCACCATCATCGCCGGGATTGTATCCATTATCGCCATGGTGCTGCCTGGGATCTCAGGCTCCTTCATTCTGGTCCTCATCTCCCAGTACAGGCGAATCATGGAGGCGGTAAAGAGCCTCGATCTGGAGACTCTGGGCTTCTTTTATATCGGTACCATGATAGGAATTATCGGCTTCGCCAGGGTCCTCGGATGGCTCCTCAAACACCATCGGGCACTCACTCTGGCCATATTGTCCGGCTTCATGGTGGGCTCCATGCGGAAAATCTGGCCCTATAAAGAGGTTTTGGAGTCCACGGTGATCCATGGTAAAACCATGGTTCTCAAAGAACGCAACATTCTGCCCCAGACGTTGGACTATACACTCTGGAGGGCTGTCGGGTTTGCTGTGGTGGGACTTATAGTGGTCATCACCCTGGAATATGTTGCCAACTCCATTCGGAGAAAGGATACATCCCAATGACCAACCAAGAGATCCTCATGGCTGCAATTCGAGCCATCCCCGATTTTCCAAAGCCGGGCATTCTTTTTCGGGACATCACGACCCTCATCGCTGATCCCCCTGCCTTTGAAATCGCCGTCAATATGATGGTAGAGGCTGCCCGGGAGGCCGGTGTTCAGAAAATAGTCGCCATAGAGTCCCGTGGTTTTATCTTCGGCGCGCCCATGGCAGTGGCCATGAAGCTGCCCCTCGTGATCGTGCGAAAGCCTGGAAAACTGCCAGGAAAAGTTGTTCGGGAGTCCTACGCGCTGGAATATGGAACCGACACACTGGAGATCCACGAAGACGCGGTCAGCCCCGATGATTGTGTCGCCGTAGTGGACGATCTCCTGGCCACGGGCGGTACTGCGGCTGCGGTGGGCAGTCTGCTCACAAAACTGAAGGCCCGTGTGGGCCTCTATCTATTTGCCGTAGAGCTCACGGGGCTCGCGGGAACCGCGCGCCTGCTCGAAAAAATCCCTCACGCTAAAGTAGTTTCTTTGGTTTCCTATGAATAAGGAGTCTTCATAATGTCCGCAACCATCGATGAACTCACTGTCAATTACGAAGAAGAAGGTGTTCTGGTCAGAAAAGAGATCACCAAGGAAGTTCTTTCCAAAGGTGCCTGGTCCACCATCATGTTCAAGTATCAGGATTTCGACCAGAAGATCGAAGACTACGGCGAGGCCAAGGCCATGGTCGTCCGGTTCCGCAAGATAAAGGGCGAGTATCGAAAACAGTCCAGTTTCAATATCTCTTCCCCGAAACAGGCCCTGGCCATGGCCAAAATTCTCAACGAATGGTTTGAAGTCTGAGACGACCTCTCCCGTAAAGGGAGCCCTCATGAAAGCGCGAAAGGAATGCACCCGCTGCGAGCGGGAGTGCACCCGTCTGCGTGACGCTCACCGGGAGCAACTGGACCAACTTGCGCAACTGAAAGAACAGCACCTTGGTGTCACCCGAAAAAGAGAGACGCTCTGTCGTGACAGGCTCGCCGCTCCCCTTATTTCAGCGGGGACGCTCGCTTCCTTTTATTCCCGCGAGGAGGGTCTGCTGATACAGGCAAAGAAGTTACAGGAGGCCATCGCAACCAGGGAGGGGATCCTTATCCAGTTGCGCCATGAACTCTCCCTCGCCATGGAGGTACTTGCCCAGGCAGCTGGCAGGGTCAGTGTTCTGGAGGAGGAGCAGAAAAAATGGGAGGCGGCCCGGCTCAAGGCACAGCTGGATGCCCAGGATGAGGAGGGAGAGGAGCTGTTTCACATAAAAGGGGGGGACGACGGGGAGGGATAAGGGGAACAGGTTCTTGCGTTTATTCTACGGCGCCGATGCAGATGCCGTCAGCACAGAGGCCCGAGCAGCATTCGTCGCTGCCTTCACACCCCTCACCAAAGGGAATACACCCACTGGTGTTGGGCTCGCAGGTGCCACCGACACACACATTGTCATCACAGCAGTCGGAGTTGGCGGTACAGATCTCACCGATGTTCATACAGGTGGACATACAATAGAAATCACCGTTGGCGTCAGGGAGGCAAATGCCCGAGCAGCATTCGTCCGCGAAGGAGCAGGTCGCCTCATCATCGAGGCATTCATCGGCAGTCCCCGGAGCGAAGCAGCGTGTGACCCCAAGGACGGTATCGAGGCAGAGCTGTGTGCCACCCTCGGGTCCCGAAGGGCAGCAGTTGGTGGACTGACCCATGGCGCACACCTCTCCGGCGGGCATGCAGCCTTCAAATTTCTCGCATCGCATGACGCCCGTGTCTTCGTGTTCCATGCAAATCCCGCTGCAGCAGTCACTCTCGGAGAGGCAGATCTCTCCCCAGGGGCGACAGCCGGTCACAAACTGGCAGACGCTCACGCCCGTGCCAGGATCTGCACAGACACCACTGCAGCATTCGTGGAATCCCGTGCAGGGTTCACCAACGGTCTGGCACTCGGACATAACGGGGCAGATGCCATCTTCACCACAGACGCCGCTGCAGCAGTCGGCGCCAACGCTGCACAACTCGCCACCGGGGCGACAGGTGGTCTCCATGATGCAGCGCATCTCCTCACCAATCTCCTGACAGCTGTCGGAGCAACATGAGGAGGAGTCCCCACACAGCTCACCCGCCACGATACACGTTGAGCCAGATGTGCCGCAAACTCCTGTGTCACAGTTGTTGGAGCAGCAGTCCATGTCGTCGATGCACTCGGAGGTTTCCACCAGGCACATCCCGTCGTTATCACACAGACCTTCGGTACAGTTCATGGAGCAGCAGTCGAGGTTGAGGAGGCACTCCTCGCCGGAAGCATTGCATCCTCCATCGACGCACACCATTACATCACCGGAGGTTGCCGTGGCCTCGCAGCGACCGGAGCAGCACTCCGAGGGAGAGAGGCACTCATCGCCCTGCAGGTAGCAGAGCCCTGTTGGTCCGAGACAGATGCCGTACTCACAGCGTTCGGAGCAGCACTCCGATGAGTCAAGGCATCCGGTGCCCACGGCCAGACAGTTCACGTTGTTGGTGTTGTTGAGGTTGTTCAGATTGTTGAGGTTGTTCGTATTGTTGGTGTTGTTCACGTTGTTGGATGACGAGCTGTCATCGTCGCAACCGAGCACACCGAGGGTCAAAATGAGAGCAGTACCAATAAGAATAATTATGCGCATAATATCCTGCCTTTCTTTAGGAGGGTGTTTGTGGCCATCTCCATTTTTCAATACACGAGTACGGTTCAGCCCGTTATTGCCCGCTTCCCCGGATTCCTTACCCCTCCCGATATTTTTTTATTGGCTATTTCATGGTTTTCAGCAGTTTCAATTGTTTTTGGGCGTCTCTGGAACGCCAAGATTTGGGATAGGCCCTGAGGAATTGTTCCAGCCGAGCCCTCGCCTGCCCATACTGGCCGCCTCGCAGATGGGCCTGGGAGAGCCAGAAGAGCACATCGGGCCGGACCGATCCGAGCCCCTGAATATTGAGCATGCTTTGGAACAGACCCACTGCCTCCCTCCAGTTTCCGCTCTGGAGTGTCCGGTATGCCTGCGCGAAATGGGCGGAGATGGAATTTTGCGGCTCCATCTGCGGGGGCTGCTTCGTCGTTACTGGGGGCACCGGTTTTGCCAATGGAATCGGCGGCTTTTTACCCATGGCAGCAGGGGCCTTGGGGGACAAGGGGTATTGTCCCGGGATTTTCAAGGGAGGAGTCAGGGACCGCGGGGTGTTTTTGCCCGACACAAGAGCGGGCTTTTTCGTCAGGGGAATGGCGGGGGGTGTGTTTAAAGGAGGGGTTTTCACGGAAATCGCCGCCAGCTTCTGTGGCGGGTCTGAAGGATTGTGGCTCCGGGAACGATTCCAGGACATCCCAGAGAGGATCAGGCGATGGGTACCCACGGCGTGGAGGGCGACCACCCCCTCGGACACGGTCACCTTCATCAGTTGATTTCCTGCCACGGTCACGCTGAATTTTGTTCCCCGGACTTCAACCCAGTCGGTCCCGGAGATCACATGAAAGTTCTGGCCGGATGTCAGGGATGAAACGGAAAAATCCACGGAGCCTTCTTCAACGGCGATGACAGTGGAATGACCCCGGGAGAGATAGTGCCATCGGGCCCCCTTTGTGGCAAAGACCTCAAACGAGGGTCCCCTGGATATCCCCGATGATTCTATGGAAGTGGAGCGTCCCTTGAGCCACAGGACTCCCAGCAGCAAGGAAGCCAAGGCACCTGTGAGCGGGATCAACCACCACCATCTGAAGCGCCGGGCGGGATCAGGGGGCTGGTCGCTGCGTCGCTGACTCTCAGCCTGCAAACTCATCCGGATCCTCTGGGTCGATGATTTGGAGAGGGGGGCACTCACCGCATCGAAGGTGGCCTTGATTTCCATGATGGACTGATAATCTTTGAGGCATTCCAAGCAGTTATCCACGTGATGCTTCAGTTCCCCGTCCATGGGGGTCACCTGGCCCGATTTTAACCAATCTTCATACAACTGGTGACCCTTCATGGTGTTTCCTCCAATATTCTGCCCCTGATTTTTGCCCGGGCCTTACAGACCCGTTTCCATACGGCTGCCTCACTGGTACCGAGCACCTGAGCCGCTTCCCGGGCTGAGTAGCCCTCGAGTATGCACAGAACAAAGGCTTCCCGCTGTGTGTCACTGAGTTCCAGCAACAGCGCGCGGACTCTCTCCAATTGTCTCGCGGAGTCCAGGTTATGGGAGGCATCCCTTGATGGACTCTTGATATCCCGCGAGATGGCGGCCATGAGGCGCAGCTTGCGGTTGTCGGTCCTCCGGTGATGCCGGACAATATTGGTGGCGATGGCGAAGAGCCACGTGGTGACGCTCGCCCGGCCGTCGTATTGTGTTTTCCCCCTGAGTACCTCCAGGAAGGTCGCCTGGACCAGATCATCCACGTCGAAGGTGCCCAGGAGACGACTGATGTAGCGGGCCACATTCGGGTTGAAACGCTCGAAGAGGATGGTGATTGCGGCGGCGTCCCCCGTGGAACAGGCGCGTGCGATGGCTTCATCGGAGAGGGGGAGCGGGGTGCCTTCATCTTCCCGAAGAAAGGGGATGATGTTGTCCTTCATGACATCCCTCCAAAGTTCCATGCCAGGCCGATTTGCAAAAACACTGCCACAGGGGGGAGGGGGAACTCCCGTCGCAGAAAGTCACTGGAATACTCGGGCACACTGTTGCCTCCGGTGCTGCCCGGAGAGCGGTCCCGGATGGTTCCGTCCAGAGGAGTGTACCGAAACGAGAGCCTGAGGGTCAGTTGCAGATGGTCCGTGAGAAAATAGGCACCGCCGGCGAACAGTCCCAGACGCAGTTTGCTGGTGGTGACCCGGGTGGGGATCCCCGTACCGAACCCCTCAACCCCTGTTTTCTCCATATCGGTATACTCAAACCCTGCGCTCAAACCAAGGCTCATGGAGAAGCGTCCAAAGACCATGGGGAGAGCTGCCTGCCCATCGAAAAATACCAGGTTGTAGGTGAGGCTCTGCTGCTGGGGGACATGAAAGTAGCCCCCCGAAACTCCCAGGGAGAGCCACTTCAGGACCAGGTAATTGATTTCGGCAGATCCCACCGCTCCCGCCTCGTTTTCAGTGACACCGATGCCTGCGGTCAGGCCGAGGGTGAGAGGTAATCCGGGCGCTCGGGCCATTTTGGCGGGGCCTTTGGGGCCTGTTTTTTCCGGGGGTTTAATTTTTTCCACAGGTGTGAGGCTGTGGGGAGGTTTCTTTGAAGTGGGTATGACGATGGCGACGGGAGGGACCAGCAGGCTCTCTATCCACGTGGCCACGGGGCCAATTTTTTTCCCCCGCGTAGTGGATGAGGTGCCGTGGCGAAGGACCTGGATTCTCCACTCACCATGCTCGTACACAACATTTATCACCATGTTTTTGCAGCGTATGGGTGCCTGGGAGATCAGCACTCCTCCCGAGAGCGCCTCCCTGATGATGGCGATATTTTCCGGGCTGCCCTGCCAGGCGATGGCGTCGAGGCAGGGTGATTTTCCCATGGCGATGGAGGGCAACAGCCACAGCAGGCTCAAAAAGACGACTGATATAAAAGCACCGATGGTGATGCTGCTCCGCAATATTCCCGAAAACATGGACACTCCGCCTGTGGGCCCTCTCCCCGAAAAACGGGGGAGGATCTTTTCTGTTATTGCCCGACAGGCTTGAAACCTTACCCTATATAACTACCAGGTGCCATATTTTGCTGAGGACAATTTTGAAAGACCTGTGTCTCCAAAAGCTTCCAGGACCACATGGGATCACATGGGTGCAGTGATCTCTGCCATGGGCCGCCGCGGGGATCAGATCCAGGCCAGGTGCTGATCCAGATCTTTGGAGTAGCCCAGCATTTCCTCGAAGATCTCCAGATTCTCAAAGTCATCGTCCATGATGTCGTAGAGAATACCCCGAATGGCCATATTGAGCGCCCGCATCTTCATGGCGCTATTTTCCCAGTCAGTGGTGAAGAATGTGGAATAGATTTTCTCCAGAGCCCGGGAGATGATGTCACATCCCATGTCAGTGGGTTGTGAACCTCCCTTCACGTAGCCCAGGATCGATTCCATATTGAAAAGGGAGACGAGAATATGTTCACGTTGAGTTTTTTGATCTTTTGCGATGGAAACCATAATTTCCTCCTTTAGCGAAGGGCAATATTTGCAAGATGCGGGCCAATGATATCAGGGTCAGATCCTGATGTTGTTGATGGCTGCCTTTGCCGTATCGTGGCGTGCCTTCTCCATGTTGGAGAGGGTGCTGAAGCGCCGGTTCTCTTCCTGCAACTCCACCTGGAGTTTCAAGTAATCCATGGAGAATTTTTGATTCTGGGTCTGGAGCGTCTTCATGGCGTCGAGATCGGAGCTGGACTGTCCCGATGATGCGGTGGTGGCCCCTGTGGCCCCGGAGGCCGCCAGTGAGACCAGGGGGGAGGAGATGACACCGGATGCAAGGGTCAGCGCTCCCGCCGCCGCCTGCCCCGTCTGTTTGAGAAATCCTTTCAATTCCTTTTTCTTGTCGGGGATAACGGCCTCGAGGGCGGGGGAGATAACAATGGAAGCGCGTGGTGTTATGTTCATGATGGGTCCTTTCCTTTTTTGGGAGCTTCACTCCCGTGTTGTTGTCTCCCTTTTCGGTTTGCGCACTCATCTGTTGCGAATTTTTTTTGCTTCTGATAAGTTTTTTTCATGGAAGCTCCCCTTAAAAAGAACGAACCCACCTGGCTTGAGATGGGAATTGCCTATGCATTCTGGGCATTTCTTTTTCTCACCATTTACTCCATGGGGCTCAAACCCCGTGGGTACACAATCTCCAAAGCTGTCACTTGGCTAAAAGGTGATTCTTCTGCCAAGTCAATCGGGGCAAAAAAACCTGACAAGAGCGCTAAAAAAGTGGCGGTTCCGGAAATGGCTCCGGAAAAGACCTCGGATATGGCTCCCGAGAAGGCAATGGCGCCTGTCAAAAATAACGTGACACCCACCATGACAGTCAGGCCCATGAAAAAAGAGATCCTCTCCGAAGAGGACGACTAAAGGCTGCTCACACACTATTGATCGAACCAGAGGGGGTTTTGTAAACGGTCCAGCGTTCCTGGTGCTGCAGGGCTTTGAGCAGGTGGCGAGGGCTTTTTTTGGTGCCCCCTATTTTTTTTGTCGCTGGGCGTGGAGAGCCATGTGCCCCCGCTGGATGCCTTCTGTTGCGATGGCCCACAGGGCGGCAAAATTGTTGGCAAGACCAGTGGAGACCATGAGCGCCTCCAGGGTGCGGGCGGTTTTGATTCCCATGCGGGAGAAGAGCAATTTCACCGTGGGGTGCAGGGCGGTCATCCCTCCCACGGTCCCAACCGCGCAGGGCATTTTGCATGTGCCCACCAGGTCATCCCCGATGATTTGCCAGATGGAGAGGGGGGAGTACTTCCCGCTTCTCGCCGCATGAAAATGGGCCGCCGCCTCCTGGGCGCGGGTGTCGTTTCCCGTGGCCAGTGTCACAGCCGTCACGCCGTTCATGATCCCCTTGTTGTGGGTCACGGCGCGATAGGGGTCATCAATCGCCCACTGTGCCAGGGCGCAGATTCTCCCGGCTGCCTCGTTTCCTGTCATGTTGCTGCGGCCAAGAAGGAGGAGGGGAAAGTGGGCGGTGACCGTGGTCTCTCTTTGGGGCATCCCGTTGGTGATAATGCTGCCGAGTCCTCTCCCTACTCCCGCTTCATGGAGGAGTGTCACCAGTTGTTCGCCCATGGTGTTCACGATGTTGGCCCCCATGGCGTCCAGACAGCGCACGTGCAACGAGAGGCTGAGGGTCTGCTCCCGGGAGAATTCGTCACACTGCAGATCAACAGGTCCTCCACCCAGGGAGAGCAGGAGTGGATCCTTCTCCCCCAGTTGTGTCAGTAGATGACTGCGCATGGACCGGATTTGTTCACGGCTTTTGTGGGGGCTTGGGGTCTGAAGGAGAATGCGGCAGGTCGTGACAGAGTCCGAGGAGGTCACGTGGAAACCGCCTCCCTCGCGGGCTATCCGGGCACCGTTGGACGCAGCGGCCACCACGGAAGGCTCTTCGGTGACCATGGGGATAAACCACTCCTGGTCATCAATGAGGAAATTGGGAGCAAGGGCCAGGGGGAGGCCAAAAACGCCGATAATATTCTCAACGAGAAGTTGGGCCTGGCTCAGGGAGAGTCCACCATCGGTCAGGAGGGAATTATCTTCAGTTTCAATTTTGCCCAGCGCTGCTTCCCGGCGATCTGAAACACTGAGACCATGAAATCCCTTGATACGTGAACTCTTCATGGGCCCTCTCAGGTGGGGTTATAGTTGGGCGCTTCTTTGGTAATAATGACGTCGTGTACGTGGCTCTCCCGAAGACCCTGGGGCGAAATTCGGACGAACCGGGCACCCTCCCTGAGGCGTTCAAGAGTGGCGGCTCCCTGATATCCCATACCGGCCCTCAGGCCGCCCATGAGTTGGGCCAGGGTCTGGCTCAGAGAGCCTTTGTAGGGTACACGGCCCTCGATGCCTTCGGGGACCAACTTGGAGCTGGGTACCGAGGCCTGGAAATATCGATCGGCGCTGCCGGCCTTCATGGCCCCCAGTGAGCCCATGCCCCGGTACATTTTGTAGGATCGTCCCTGGTAGAGGACTGTCTCCCCCGGGGTCTCGTCGGTGCCGGCAAACAGGGAGCCAATCATGACCGCACTGGCTCCCACCGCCAGCGCTTTGACCACGTCGCCGGAGAATTTGATGCCTCCATCGGCGATGACGGGGATATCGTGCTTTGATGCCTCCTTGACCACCATGTCGATGGCGGATAGCTGGGGAACGCCAACTCCGGCGACCATGCGGGTGGTACAGATGGAGCCGGGCCCGATGCCCACCTTGAGGCCATCGGCCCCGCGATCGATGAGGAACCGGGCCGCTTCACCCGTGGCGATGTTTCCAGCGATGACCTGCATTTCAGGGGAAATGGATTTAATGTGGGCGACCATGTCTCCCACTCCCTTTGTGTGACCGTGGGCCGTGTCAACCACAATGAGATCCACTTCGGCTTCACACAGAGCCTCCACACGCTCATACTCCCGTTCGCCCGTTCCACAGGCGGCGCCCACCATGAGACGACCGCGGGAGTCCTTGGCGCCCATGGGGAAGCGGGCGGATTTCTGGATATCCTTGAGGGTGATGAGGCCCGCCAGCCGGTTGTCATCGTCGAGTATCACCAGCTTCTCGATGCGGTTTGTGTGGAGGATGGACTTCGCCTCGTCCATGGAGACGCCGGCTTTGGCGGTGATGAGGCCCGTGGTCATGAGCTCCTTCACGGGTTTTCCCATGTTGGTCTCGAAGCGGACGTCACGGATGGTGAGGATCCCGGCGGGCATGCCGGAGCTGTCCAGGACCGGGAGACCGGAGATCCCGTGGCTGTGCATGAGGGAGAGGGCGAGCGCCACAGTGTCTTCGGTCTTCACCGTGAGGGGGCTGCCTACAATCCAGGATTCGAAGCGCTTCACCTTGCGGACCTCGTCAGCCTGCTCGGCGGCGGTCATGTTCTTGTGAATGATCCCCATGCCACCCTCCCGGGCCATTGCCACAGCCATGCGGTTCTCCGTGACTGTGTCCATGGCGGCGCTCAGGAAAGGGATGCTCAGGTTGAGGGTTTTTGTGATCCGCGTGCAGATGTCCACGGTGGCGGGCAGGATATCGCTATACTGGGGAAGGAGCAGTACATCGTCGAAGGTCAGGGCATGGTAAAGATCTTGCAGATTCATATTATCTCCCTTGTATGGATTCCCTGCACAGCGCGTCGTGTTTTTTATACCACCGTCTCGTCTTTGCGCTCATGAGGGACAGGACATCGTCAACCGTCTCACCCAGTCTCCATACCCCGACTTTTGCTTTGCGGGCAGCGAATTCTGCCTGACAGTACCGGGCCCTGCGCGGAGAAGGGTATTTGGTGAAAGTGAACCCGTGGCCCCTGGAGATGAGCTCCTGATTGACATCGGTGGGGCCCAGAAAGACGGTGACCAGGGGGCGGCCAAATCGGCCCATCTGGCATTTATTGCCTTTCTTTATGCAGTCCATGCCAACCCGTTTGCCATAAATGCGTTTTTTCAGAAACACAAATGCGTCGAGGCCTCCCGCTTCGTCGTCGGATTTGCACTGGGCGCTGTTTTTACCCTCGAGGGTCTTTACCCGCACCTTGTGACATTCCGGGGTGTTGACCCCCGAGAGGCGCCCTTTGATGAGGAGGTTGTCTTTTTCGGTGCGAAGGTGGATGGTGTCGCCGTCTACAACGTGGACCACCCGGGCGAAGATTTTTTCGCCGGATTCGATGATCAGGGTCCGATGATCCCGGCTGCGTTTTTTTGCGCCCCGGCGCTTATGCTGCCCCGAGCTTCGGGAGGGCGGCCTGATCTCCTCTCCCTCGCTTTGTTTCTTGCACGAAACAAACCATGCGGGTATTAAGGAAGAGAGTACAAGGGAGGCCATGATGGTACCGCGCATAGTCATGGCTCCCTCTTTACCAACCTTTAGACCGAAAGGCAAACAAAACAACGGACACCAGACCGCTTTGGGGTGCCCGTCGGGAAACCTCCCGGGAACAGTTGTCCCATGCCATATCATGCCCGCACACATTTCGCCCGATTGCTGATCTTTACCCTTGTTTTTACCCTGGGGAGCCTCCTTATAGTTCCCGGCTGCAAGAGCACAAAAAGCACTGAAAGTAAAGAAGAAACCCCAAAAATACAACCCCAGGTCACCACGAAGAAAAACCTGCCACCCCGGAAGAAAAAGCGCCTGAAACCCCAAAAAAAAGGGAACAGCGTCCTGTATGTCCGGCTCCGTTTTGCCGATCTCTTCTCCATTCCCCAGATCCAGGGGAAGACAGAGGAACTCAAGGTGGCGGCCCTCAAACAGGGATATCTCGGTGCCATGCTGCGTTGCCATCTGGATTTTACCAGTCAGTTGGAGATGATGGCCCTGATGGTGCCCCAGGATTTTAAAAAATCCCGCCGGGGTTCACTCACGTTCAAGGGGACCTTTGAGGCGGAGAAGATGGCACGATGTATCTTCGCGGATATGGGGTGGAAGGTTTCCGGCAAGACCGGTGCGCTTTTGAATGTGACCGGTGATGATCTCTCCCTGGAGGTCGACGTCAAATCTCCTGGAATTATCTCCATGCGGACAAAGGGGTGGTCCTTTGTGCCATGGGACAAGGTGCCCGATGCCTATCATCAGTTTGCCAAAAAGACGGCTGATCTCCCAGCGCTCATTCTGGGGAGCATGGATCCCGTGATCCCCTGGCCCGATCCCCCCAAGGCGATTCTGCTGGGCTTGACCCCCCTGCTCACGGGACTCAAGATGCGCTCGATAATCAATTTTACCAGCGAAAAAGCCGCCCAAGACTTTGTAAATATGGCTAAAAGAAAAATTGTAGAGATCATCGGCAAGGCTCCCAAGGGGAACCCCCCGATGTATATCGAGATCCTGAAGAAGACGGGTATCAAGCGCCTGGCGACTCGAATTTTAGCCACCGCCAGCGCCCGCTGGGACGAGGTGATCTCCCTTGTCAAACAGGCTACGGTCAAGGTTAAGGTAAAGCAGTGAGGGGCCCTCGGAGGAGGGCGGATCTCGTTTTGTATTAAAGAGATTTATCAGGTACTTGCAAAAACCTTCGATTGCTGGTAGTAACACACGTCCCCCTGTGTGGGATATTTTCATTTGCCCATCATCATGGGTTCGAAGAGGTATCTATGAACAGTAAAAAGCAGAAAAGACGTTCCATTTCCGTTCGCGGAGACATCTACGACAGAGTATCTATTTTTTGTAAAGATCAAAATATTTCAATGAGTTCTTTTGTGGAAGATCGGATCCTCTACTATCTCGAGCATCCAGAAGTAGAATTGAGCCCCGCCGCTGCCGTTGCCGCCGCTCCCGCTCCCATGCCCGAGATTCTGGCGTTGCCCGACAAACCGGCTCCGAAAAATAACATCCACATTACACCTCCTCCTCCCATTACCAGCCATATCCAGCCCGTCAGTGAGTTGTCCGATGGTCAACTCATAGATGAAATGAAACAGCATTTCACCTTCTGAGCAGGAGGGTACCTTGTACAAAATCCACGCGCTTTTGCTTCTCACGGTGCTGGTGTTTTCGGTTGCATGCAGGAAAAAAGATCCCGATGAACTGGACCGCTCGCAATGGGTCAATCGAAACCTCACCTGTGCCGAGGACTCTATTGTCACCATCATCCACAAACTGGAGACAAAGGCCAAGGAAGCTCAGGCTCTCTCGGCGAAACTGAAGGGGATCCTGACCTCCAAAGGATGTCCTCTCGGGACACACCTGGAGTGCACACCCGAGCTGGGGATCCAGGCTATCGCCACCTACCTCTCCACTGCGACTGTTGCTGTTCCGAAGAGCCAGGAGACTGCTCCCAAAGCCCCTGCGGTGGGTGAAAACAAAGTCCCCGGGACTGAGACAATCATCAAAGAGCTCAACAAAAACAACTCGCACCAGCTCAAAGATATCTACCCCGACATGCCCAAAAAGGCGGTGGAACCCCAGCTCAAGGCGAAAAAGCTCGACACCTCGGAGCTGGGTCTCGCTCCCTCGGAGCTGGCCGCCCGGAGTCTGTGCGGCGTTACAGTGAAGAAGACCTGCAAGTTTGAAACCCTGGACTCTGTCGTCTCCCAGTTGGCTATTTTTACCAAGCAGGCTCAAATTCTGGAACTGGAAGCAAGCAAGGTGCTCTCCCTCGCCTCCACGGATCCCTATGGGGCGACGGTGGAGAGTCTCTATCTGGGGGTTCGTAATCTGGAGGCCAACATCCAGTCCATGGTCACCCTCGAAGAGGCGGTGGATCGGAAGAAGAAAGAATATTATGGCCGCTACGAGAGCGTGAAGCCACTGAAAATAAAAGGAATAATTGTTGATTTGGCCATGGTGATTCCCACGGTGGTTTCCTCCCGGCTCAAGTCCTATATTCCAAAAATGAAGACTATTCTGGCCGACTTCAAAAAACGTCGCCCCGATTACACCGAGAAGCTCAACGCGGCGCTGAGGGATATGAAGCGTGCGAAACGCCAGAACGCCAACGCCTGCCTTGATAAAAAAGGATGCTGGAAGTTCCGGGCTTGCGTTCAGCGGTACAGGCTTCCCGGTATCTCCCTCTACAAGAATTGATCGTATGGTCTTTGCCACCTCTCCTCTTTATTATTTTCTCACGAAACCAAGGTAAATATTTATGCACTTTGTGAAGACCAATAGAACACGGCGTTTTGTCGGTGAACTTACCAAGGGAATGGATGTGGGACGCGCCCTGACGCGCCTCATGGAAGAAAACGCGATCCGCTGTGGTCATGTGCGCCTTATGGGACACCTGGAACGCGCAGAGCTTCTGTGTGATGGACCCAAGGGTCCCTCCACGGTCACCAGGCTTTTGGACCGGCATGTGCAGATCATCTCCTGCGAGGGGATTATCACGGAACTCTCCGGAAAATTCGAACCAATTCTGTATACCCTGGTCACCTTCGAAGGGGTCGCCGGGAGTGTCACCGTGGGAGGCATACTCCAGAGCGCCTCCGTGGTCTCCTGCCATCTGCTCCTCGACTCCTTTGATGATCTCTTTATCCGGCGGGCTATTGATCCC
>JAHJLU010000363.1 GCA_018821745.1 Myxococcota bacterium
ATGGAGATGAACTCGTCCCTGGATTTTTCGATCTGGGTTCTGACAAGTGTGAGTTCTTCGGAGTTTCCGATAAGATGATCAATACTGGAAGTGGGGATTTTAAGAAATCGTGAGGCGACCTGGTCATCTTCGTTCTGAGAGGATAAGGAGGAAAACGACCCTGTCCCCGAGAGGGTTTTCCGATGTTGGTGCTCTTTGGAGAGATAGTCCTCATCCCGGACCGTTCCCGAATTTTCCGGTTCCCCCGACTTCGCGTCTCCTTTACTCAGAAGTGCCCTGTCGAGGAGGTCCCGGAGCTCCTGGCGGATATCGGTGCCACTGGTCACAGCGCTTCGTAACAGAGAGGCCGTGTGAAATAACACAGGGAGTGCCTCGGCCGGGGGCAACTGATTCTTCTGGTGGTAGTGGTCGAAGTAATCCTCAAGCATATGGGCCGATTTCGCAATAATCGTCTGGCCAACTGTGGCGGCGGCTCCCTTGAGGGTGTGTGTTGTGCGAAACAGGTCATAGATTGAATCTTCCCCACGGGTGAGACCTTCAATGCCCCGGTCGTAAGCAGAAATATGATCTTCGGCCTCCTGGCTGAAAACCTCCTGCAGGAGCAGCTGCATCTCGTCCAAAGGTACCTGCTCGAGGGTCGGACGATCCGGTTCCCATGGGTCACGGGGATCACTGGGCGCCTGGGGGAGTGCCGTGTTAAAGGCCTCTCCGGAGGCGTATTCTATGAAGAGCTCATCTCCGCTTGAAGAGTTCTCAAGGTCCATCGAAACGGGCGAAAGTTCCATGGTGGAATGGAGATCACGGTCACCAGACTCCGGATTCACCCCGGCATAGCCCAGAAGCCTGCTAATCACCGCTGTGCCATCAACACCATGCACGATGGTATCTTCCAGCATGATGAGCGCCATGATGGTGAGGATGTGCTCATCGGTGGATGGCAGGGTCTTCGAGTCGTGATGGTTGTGATAGTAGTCTTCAAGCAGCTTGGAGGCGGCGCTGATGTGGTCAAGTCCCACGGTGGCGGATGCGCCCTTGAGGGTATGGGCCCCACGGTAAATCTCGTAAACGGATTTGTCATCCAGGGGGCTCTGTTGTATGAGGTTTGTCAAAAACTCCAGGTGCTCCTGAGCCTCTTCGCAAAAAACCTGGAGGAGAGTGGCCAGGAGATCGGGATCATAAAAATCCATCACGGAGTTCTCCCGATCTTCGGCTGAGACGGACTCTCCCTGCACCAGGAACTGGGGGGTGGAGGCGTATCCCTGCGCTTCAAATTGAAGGGCCAGACTTTCCAGAAACAGGGAATCCGGGACCTGCTCAGAGCTCAGCGTGGAGAGTTCTCCATAGGCATCATACTCGGCCAGGGCGTCGAGGACCATGAGCAGCCCCTTCTTTGCCAGGCGGAACTGCAGCTCCGATGGACGATTTCCCATCAGCCGCTGGAGAAACCAGTTCGCGCTGGGCCCCAGGTCCATTCCCAGCACCGCCATTTATTCCTCCTGAGTTCCCGGTAGGATTGCCGGAATTTCGTCTTCTCTGGCTTCGGATCGGGACTCCAGAAGAATTTGGTATTCATCGAAACCGAAAGTGTCCAGGTCTTTCTCGAAGTCGTCGAGGATGACGTTCAGTGAATCGAACTCCTTGGTGTCCATGGAGTTGACCAGCGCCCTGATGTTCTTCACCCCTCCGATGACGTTTACCAGCCCACCCTTGAGTTGAACCTCCCGCTCTTTATCTTTTGGGGTTTTTACCCTGAACAGGGCGATGGATTTGCCGAGCTCCTCAGCTTCGCCGTAGGTCACTTCGGCTGTGTTGCACGCACTCTCAGCCTCGTCGCGAGTGTTTCTGGTGAGTTGGAGTACGTCCTGGACAGAGTCAACAGCATAGTTTGTGGCCAACTGGATGGAGCCGATGAAGGACTCGATATCCTGTTTGGTCTTCTCAAGCCCCTCTGCCAATTGCCGGACGTGTTCCGCCAGGTGGGAGATGCCAGTGTCCCGCTCCCCGGCCCTGGATGCCTCCAGGGTCGCATTGAGAGCCAGGGTTCTGGTCTCCATGGCAATGTTGCCGATCTGCTCGACCATCCTGGTGATTTCCTGGGAGCGATCTCCCAGCGCCTTGATCTTTCGGGAGGCGATGTCCAGGTTGGAGGCCTGAGTGGTTGCTTTTTCAAGAATTACTTTAAGGGATTCAAGGAGCATTCGGGTTGTGCTCTCCAGGCCCATCCCGCTTTTACGGACCTTGATCACCAACGCGCCGATGGAGGTCATCATGTGATTGAAGGCATCATTGACAGCCTGCAGCTCTTCCGTCACCACTTGCCCCCGCACGGTGAGGTCACCCTTGGATGCCTGGGAAACGGTCTCCAGAAGGACCAGGATATCTTCTTGCATCCTCTGGCGATCCGCATCGGAACGGATGAGGAAAACAATGCGATCCACCATGTCGTTGATGGAGTTTGCCAGCTCCTCCAGCTCGTCCTCCGTATTGATGACGCAGCGGACGTTGAACTCTCCCTGGTGAATCCGCTTCGCCACTTCCGACATGTGGGTGATGGGGCGAACGATGCGTTTCTTAACCAGCACAATCTCCACCAAAAAGACGAGGAATAAAAAGAGCAGCGAGAGTCCCAGCATGAGCAGGAACGTGCGTTTGAAGGTGTTGATTTCTTTTGTAAAGCTATTGTGGAGCTTCTTTGTTGAGTCATCGACCTGTTCAATTTTATGGTTGGTTTTTTCGAAATAGGTGGTCACTTCTCCCAGCGCAGTGCCAATTTCATCGAGGGCGACAAGGTCCTGGGAAGAGAGTGCGGTCTTCACGCCCAGGGAGAGGTTTGTCCCGAACAGGGGAAGCAATGCAAAATATTCCATTTGGGAGAAGGTATATTTTGCTTTTACAAAAGAGCCCCTTCTGGGTGCTTCAATCCGGGTGAGGACCTTGACTGCGGAACTCCCCAGCTGGAACTCGAGGAAGTCTTTGATATACCGCTCCGAGATCATTTTTTCCTGCAGCTTGTTGAGATCTTTGATCTTACTCAGATCTCTGGAGCGCCAGTACTGCTCGGTGGCCCATAGAATACGATGCCTGGTGGGAGAAATGTGCTCCACAATGAACACATTGGGCTCCTGAAATCCCAGCTTCATGCGGGGGCCGAGGTTTCGCATGATTTCCATGATGGATTTGTCGGAAATGACCGCGGCACCGGGTTTCCATTTTTTGAAATCCAGCGCGGTCTGCTCGGAGACGGAGATTTTTTTTGTCTTGCTCCCACTTGCTTTAGCCAGCTCGGCGGGGTTTGGTTTGGAGCCCCCGTTGGATGCCCCGGGGCGGGCAGCAGGCTTCGCGCCGGCAGGGGCAGGTGGTTTCCGGTCTCCTGGTCCCTCCCCCTTGGCAACCTTGGTTTTTTCGGGTGCGACTGCGGGTTTGGCGGGGGGGGCGGACTGATGGGCTTGAGCAGATCCTTTGGGAGTTTGGTTTTATCCAGGTAGAGCGTGAGCAGTGCGATGCGGTTCTCCCTGTTTCGATACTCGGGGAGGCCACTGATGCGAAAGAGCAGGTCCCCCGCGGTATAAGATATTTGCGCTCAAAATCGGGACGATTAAGACGTTCTAGTAACCGGAACTCCGCCTCCCGCTTGCGTGTAGCGACACTGATATGATTTTCGCGGTCGTGCATCGACCATC
>JAHJLU010000364.1 GCA_018821745.1 Myxococcota bacterium
ATAAAGTAATTTCCTCAGGGTGCCTCCTCGATTTCCTTGACCTTACCCCAGGATTACAGTGAGTCAACATAAATGGGCGCGGTGAGCAGATTTTGCTCCGGGAGTGCACCGGGAGTGAAGAGTGCCGGGTGCCGGGGGAAATGCATTTGACATCACACCGGCACAGGGTAAACTTTCCCATGGGCACAATTCAATACGGTCTATTTAACGGTCTTTTCATGGTCCTGCTGCTGGCGGGTTGCAGCGACAAGGGCTCTACTTCCACCTTCTCCCCCGAGGATTTGGGGACGGTGGACTGGACCCTGGCGGGGTATCCCGGAGGAATCCCGCAGGTCACCACCAACGTGGTCGAGGCGGTCAACTCCGGGGCGCTCTGCGACGGAACCACCGACGACGCGCCGGCCCTGCAGGAGGCCATCGACACCATGCTCACGCCCGGTGTGCTGCTCCTCCCCGCCGGTGTGTGCCGTATCGACGCACCCCTGGAGCTGCGCTCCGGGGTGGTGATCCGGGGTGGAGGCAGCGCCGCAACGACCCTCCTGTGCCACGCAGAGGCCGGCTGCCTGCTCCTGGAGGGGAGCCCCTCGGGGGACTATCTCTCCATCACCGCAGGCCTCACCATGGGCGCCACACAGCTTGAGGTGGCCGACGGGACCCTGTTCGGTGCGGGGGACGGCGCGGAGATCCGCCAGGACAACTACGAGCCGGCCCAGGCTGACTGGGGCGACGAGAACGTGGGGCAGATGGTGCTCATCACCGCCGTCACCGGGAACACCCTCACCATCAGCCCGCCCCTCCACATTGACTACGCAAGCTCCCACAACCCGCGGATCCGGCTGACAAACTTTGTCGCCGACGCGGGGATCGAGGACCTCACCGTGGAGCGCCTGGACTCCGGGGGCACCTCGGGGAACAACATCTCCATGCGCCGGGCCGCGCGCTGCTGGGTGCGGCGGGTGGAGAGCAATTTCACCCTCCAGTATCACGTGAGCGTCTCCGAGTCGGTCTTCGTGGAGATCCGGGACAGCTATTTCCACCACGCCAAGAGCAAGGGGGACGGCGGGCAGGGGTACGGCGCGAGCCTGTCGCGCTTCGCCACCAGCGTCCTGGTTGAGAACAACGTCTTTTATGAGACCCGTCACGCCATGATTGTCCAGATTGGCACCAGCGGCTGCGTCTTTGGTTATAACTACTCCGAGCGTAACTACTCCGACGACGGCTGGGACAAGACCTCCATCTCCCTGCACGGCCACTACCCCTTCATGAACCTGTGGGAGAGCAACATCGCAGGCTGGGTGGGTATCGGCGACTACTGGGGTCCCGCCGGGCCCGGAAACACCTTCTTTCGGAACCGGATCATGGGAACCGACCGGCACATGGAGTTCGGGGATTACCGGGGCATCCAGTTCATGGAGAGCGCGGGTCCCCAGTATATCACGGGGAACGAGGTGATGGCCGAGGGCATTTTTGGTGACTCCCTCGAGGCAGACGGGGTGCTCCACGGCAACAACGTCAACGGCGAAGTGACCTGGGACCCCTCACGGGTCGCCACGCTGGAGGATTCCCTCTACCTCGATGCCAAACCCGCCTTCTTCGGTGCCATGGAGTGGCCCTCCCTGGGCGGAGATCAGACCCCCGGCGCGGGCTCCATTCCAGCCCGGGAGCGGTGGCTCGCGGGCACCCCCGTCCCCCAGCCCTGATTTACTTGAATCCCCAAATCTTGATAGAAAGACAACCAATTACGCGACTGGTTTGAGCAGTCACAAAATGACGCTGGGCAACATGGGTTGAGACGGTACTGACTCATCCACATCTTCGTCGCCCCTGCGGAGGCCGAAACCAAGAAACCACAATTGCATATAGTATATGGTTGGGAAGAACACTTTCTGAAAAGCGGTGAACACTATCTTGGGGGTGCCTGGTGCATTGCGATTGTGTTAAAACCCTTGCTAATCAATGTTCTCCAGGGGGAGTTCTGGGGTTCCTGCCTCCGCAGGAATGACGGGAGAAACGGAACGATGGGAAAGTGCAGGAACGATGGGAGACGCACAACTACGGTGACTCCTGAGAATGAGAAATAGTGGCCTGAATGATCACTGAAGAAGCACAACCTTTCATTGAACGCCCCCCTGGAGCCGGGTCCCTAACCTTGTCGCATACAGCCCTGCCCCTTCAATATTGTCCTTTCTGACGTTGGAACGCTTCGAGTTGTCCGTTCAATGACTGTATTATATGGATGAGCCATCCGACTCCCCTGTGGAAGGTGGAGCGAGTTCTCTTGTGCTTTATGGGTGGGGCGGATCAGTGCTGCTGGATGAGGATGGGGATTTTTATCCCTTTCTTGTCAATGCCGAGGCCCACGGAGACGGAGCCGCGCTTCATCTTGAAGAGGCGCTTTAGTACCCTGCCGTCGCGGATGTAAGCGTAGTTCAGGCAGTCGGGGCTCAGGGCGAGGGTCCCCTTTTGGACCAGGATGCAGAAGTCCTTTGTGACCAGCAGCTTCTCGCGGGAGCTCAGGGTGAAGACCTTGGCGTCAAACTTGAGATCCACGGGGATGGCGTCCCCCTTTTTCAGTTCAAAGATGATCCGCTCACGGTTCTGCAGTTTCTTCGCATACTCCTCCTTGTGGGCGACGAGTTTGTTGAAGTTGACGCGCTCGGCAGGGGTGCTCTTCATGGTGAAGCCGCTGCTGCCGCATCCCGCAGCGATCATGCCCAGCAATAAAATAAGGGAAAGTGGCAGTGTGTTTTTTATGAACATTATTATCTCCTGTAAATAGATCTGTCCCCTGGCCCGGCGTTGGGGTCCTTGGGGCAATTAATGAGTTTTGACGCATTTCAGTGCACTGATTCCGTCATACCATGAAACCGGCAGATGTAAAGTTTATTTCACATTATGTCGAATGTAGTTAACTTTTCTTGCGGAACCCAGGCTGAGGCATCCCCTCCTTGTCACATTTCTTCTGTGTCAGTTTGTACTGGTGATTACAATTGAGTGGTTGCAACATATCTCCAACTCCAATTTGCCTTCTAAAATAGTTGAGAAACCGTGGAGTTGGAGGGGTTTGCCAAGCGGGCCCGGGTGTCCCGGCGATCGGAGGGTCCCGGGAACCATCGGGTTCCTGGGTCCGCTATCCAACGTGGCGGAATTCCACGTTGGTTGGGGTTGATGTGGAATTAGTATGAGGGGAACCCTCGGAACCAGGGGGGATTACTGGGGGGAGTCTTCTGACGCGAAGCAGCCCAGGGAGGGCGTCCCGGTGTGGTAGAGGGTGCCCTCCACGTCGGCGGGGACGCCGGGGAGAGGGGCGCCCGCGTGGTGGGCCGGAGATTCTCCGGTCAGGTGGTAGTCGTCGGCGGATTCGTCGGCGTAGAGGGGGTCTCCCACGGAGGGATAGAGCCCCATGGGGTAGGGCTGGTCCCACACGAGGCCCGCCACGTGGTTGTGCTCCATGGTGAAGGTGGGCAGCTCCGTGGCGTCCCCGGCGTGGAGGGTGGAGAAGACGCAGTTCTGGATGAAGAAGTTGGAGAGCTGGGCGGTCTCGCGGAGGAAAAAGCCCGAGTCCACGGTGGTGACGTGCCACAGAAGCACATGATCCCAGTCCCCGGTGATCTGGGAGATGAGAGCTGAGTCCGCGGGGTCCTTCTCCATGAGCAGGTTCACAAAGGCGACGTTGGCCATCTGCCCGGGGCCGCCGAAGATGCCCTGGGCGCCCATGTCATAGACCAGGGTGTTGTAGACCACAACGTTGTCCACCAGGGCGTCGGGGTTGTAGAACTGGAAGAAGTCCGGGTGGGCGTCGGTGGTGCCGCTGTCGATCCCCAGCACCGTGAGGTTGACCGACATGATCCCCGAGGACCCCCGGAACACATCCGAGCCGATGTTCTCCATGACCACGTCGCGGCCGAAGGAGTACCCGGAGTTTTGGATATCCCGGATGGTGGCGCCCGTGTAGTAAGCGTAATAGGGGGAGTTGCCGTTGAGGAGCGTGCCGCCGTTCCACTGCCCGCGGGCGTCAAAGAGCTCCGCCCCGTCGAACCACACATGGTGGCCCGACTCGAAGTAGAACACATTGGAGTAGCCGGGCTCCACGTCCTTGTAGAGCCGGACGTTCTGCCATCGCACCATGTCTTCACCGAAGCGGCCCGTGGAGAGGTCCTCATCGGGGCCGTAGGTCAGAATGCTGACCGCCTCCCGCGGGACCCCGGGGGCTGCGCGCACCGTGGTCCAGAGGTCGTATCCGGCGCTCTCCAGCTGGTTGGTGAGGGCGTAGCAGGTTCCCGCCTTGAGGTTGACCGTGCCCCCGGACCCCACCTCGACAAACGCCCGCTCGATGGTCTGAAAGGGCAGGGCCTCGCTGCCGTCGCCGCTTGTGTCATCGCCGCTTTCGCAGTCCGCCCACATGATGGTGTTGTTGGTGAGGCTGCCGGTGCTGTTGGCGTAGAGGGTCAGGGGGCTCAGTTCCCGCAGGATGTGACCCTCACAGTCGGGGATCAGGGTGGCCGAGACCGTGACCGCGCCGTCGGCAAAATCCGTGGCCTCCAGGGAGAACCAGTACTCATAGACCCCCGTGCGCGGGTTGAGGGTTGGTTCCTCCACCGTGGTCACCTCCTGGCCGTTCACCGAGAAGACCACGTCGAGTCCCTCCTCGTGAAACCCAACCACACCCACCTCAAAAGTGCCCGAAAACCGCTGAAAAGGCACCACGTCCCAGTTCCCGATGGTCTGGGTTGGGATCATGTGCCCCCGGCATCCGGGAGCCTCGGGAGTGGTCTCCCGGGGCTTTGCGTCATCGGAGCATCCGCCACAAACCATGGCGAACAGGAGCGCCGCGAAGGGAAGCAGCAGGCTCGAATGGTTACATGAGGGTGAAAGTTTTGCTCGCATGGGGTCCTCGATTTCTGTGGTCTGTGAGGTTCACGGCTCAACTATAGCAGAGAACGCCCACACCCGCCAGCCTGGACCGGGGCCCTACATCTCTTTGGCGAATTTGCAGGGGCGGTGAGACAGTGGACGCATTGCGCAGCAGATTGACGCATGAAGAGCGTCCTTGC
>JAHJLU010000365.1 GCA_018821745.1 Myxococcota bacterium
TGCAGCCCATGGAGAAAATAAGCGATATCACTATCACGAGAGTTCGAGAACAGGTATTTTTGGCGAACATAACAGCCTCCACAGACGTTGAAATTACCACAAACACTGAGTGCTTTGGCCAGGAAAAGAGAAGTCGGCCATTCCCCCATTGTATTGGACAGTTTAGGGGTTGGTGGATTTTCGCAACGATAGTTGAACCGGACAGGATTGGAGGGGAGAGCTCACCTGCGGAAACGAATTCACGATTTGCTTTACTCCCCGGTGCGTTTATGGCAGGGTTTTGGCGAAACAATTGATAGTCCATGCTTTTTCGGAGGTTTCCATGAAGTCACTCACGTACCTGATCCCCCTGGTCCTGCCCGCCCTCCTTTTCACCGCCTGTGGCAAGAAACAGGAGAAGGAAAAGCCCAAGGGCGACGTCACGGTGCGAAAGGCAGCACCAGCACAGTTCACCGACCGCAGCGAAAATGTCATCTCCGACCTCAAAAAGACGCCCTTCGTTCTCATCAAGCCATCGGGCATCTCCCTGGAGGGCGTGCGGTATGTCACACTGGGCAAGGACTTCGCTCTGCCACCGGGCCCGACCGAGGCTGCGCTGCGGCCGCTCCTGGGCGCCTTTGAGCGGGCGCGCTGCGCAGTTGGAGCGGGGCGGTCCCTGACCAGTGGCTCCTGGGTCAGCGCGGGGAAGGGAATGGACTTGCTCTCCATGAAAATGAAAGCCTGTATCCCCAAGGACCGATTCGCCGGTGACTTTGCCATCATCGCCCATGACCAGACCCCCATGGCGCTCCTCGAGCAGGTCATCGATGTGGCACGAAAGGCTGGCTTTTTCGGCGTTAGAATCGGCAGAAAGGACTCGGGGGGAGAGAGCCAGTACACCCTGATCTCCCTCAACCACTTCGTTCATAGCCCGCGATGGGATGGAACCGACAACCACAGCGCCATCCCCGAAAACGAGAAGGTCATGGAAAAGGTCAAGGTGGTCAAGCCATCCCCTTCGATCAAGAAACCCGACGCACCGTCCCCCCCAAAGTGGCCGACCAGACTCCCCAAAAACAACGGCCGCGGCGTCGCGAGCTTCCTGGCTAAAAACATCGAGGCCATGACCTCGGGGTCAACTCCCGCGGATCTGTTCGGACACCTGGACGATCCCACCGCGGACTCCATTCTGGGCAAGATCCCCCGACGCTTCCGCCACAAACTGACCTCTCCGGAATATGGTCAGGCCGTATCCCTTTATGTGAGCCCCGGGGGCGTCTCCATCATGCCCGAGACTGTTGAAAAACAAACGGGACCAAAGGCCCCGCCCGTGGTGAAGCTGGGCCTGCCCCTAACCCCTCCCGAAGTCAAAAAGCTGCAGATGACCCTGCACGAGGCCCGCCTGGCCCCAAAGAACGCGAGTGGGGCAAAGAAGGGGACCGACCAGGGGAAACTGCACATCGCCCGCCTCACCATTGACAAGAAGACCCCCTATCACGTCGTCTGGAAGGTCATCAGCGCCCTGCGTGACGTCCCCACGGTCCCCGGGAAGCCGGCATGCACGCTGGTAAGCCCGCTCCCCACCGGCCAGAAGATCCGCGAGACTGCGCCACCTCGGCTCGACCTGGTATCAGGACGCTGCATGCTTTCGCTGCTCGCGATCACCCTCGTCGACGATGTGCAGGTCGCCCTGAAGTCCGACATCGAAAAAGCAAGGAACTCGAAGGGGAGCATCTTTGGCGCGTCCGACGATTTTGGCGGCATCAACCGCCGGCGGATCACACTCAACCCGGACAAACTCGCAATTTTCGGCAAACTCAATCCTACCGAGGTCAGGGCCGTCATCCGCGCGCACCAGGGAGAAGTCCACACCTGCTACAAAAAAGGACTGAAACTGGACGAGAAGCTCGCCGGGAGGGTGAGAGTGACGTTTATGATCAAACTCGACGGCACACCGGTATCCTGCTCGGTAATGGAGCACCTGAAGGAGACTGCCGTCGGGAACTGCATCTGCGCGCGCCTGCCAAAGTGGAAGTTCCCCAAGCCCCAGGGCGGGATGGCGAGAGTCTCCTACCCCTGGACCTTTCATCCCTCGAAATAGACGTGGCTTCCAGCCAGTGACAGGTGAACTGACAATACGCACCGCCTCCCCACAAGAAGCCCTGAAGAAAATGGCGCCGCCAAATAACAAACCCCTTCCTGAGATAACGCAGGAAGAGGGGTGCTCTTTGTGGTGGGGGCATGGATGTTTGTGCGAACCATGCCATGCGTGGCGCTCCCCACCCAGTTCCAGCTCCCCGTTGTTGCATCCCGACAATGAAAAAAACGATAATTCTTCACCAAAATGCCTATGGAGGCCGAAATTAAGGCTTTTTCCAATGTTCCCCCTCGATTTAAGAATTGTGTACCCGCCAAAAAAAATCTACCGGAGCCTTTTTTGAATTCACCGGAGCCTTTTTTGAATTCACCGGAGCCTTTTTTAA
>JAHJLU010000366.1 GCA_018821745.1 Myxococcota bacterium
CCCGTTTCGGGCCACCATGAGACCATGACGGAACACGCTCTTGAAACCCCCCTTGTGTGTCCACAGTGTGGTGGCCGGTATTTGATATCAGACCTTCTGAACGCGCCGTTGCGATACTGGCCCGGCCCCGACGCGGTGATCGCCCAGGCACCCTGCTGTGGGGCCAGGGAGGAGCTGCGAATCGAGTCCGGCGCTGTGTGCAGAGGATATACCTACGCCGCCGCACGGATGCATTTTTGTGCCATGGAGCGTTATATTGCACCTGACCTTGAAATTATTCAGAAAGATAAGATGCTGGCATTTTCCTTTCAGGGTCGTCACTATCTGGTCTCGGAGAAGGGACCGGAAAATGATCCCCAGAGTGGCCTGTGATGGTGGTTTTTCCGTAGGGAAATGATCTCCCGCCTGATATAGTTGGGGCCATTGAATTTTTTCGGTCCGTGACGGTCGAAGGTGAAACCGTGGACCCATATTGTAAAGTCCACAAAAAAACCAAATCCCGAAATTTACCCCCTAGCAGCGGGCGGTGAAATAACATCGCCTGCAAGGAGTTGACTATGAAAGGTTTTATTCTATCAACGTTGGTCGCTGCTTTTGCTCTCACCGCGCCTTCCATGGCCGATGCCAAGGTCACCGTGTACCAGCACTGCGGATACAAAGGGTACCGAATCACCCTGGGTGTGGGGACCTATAACCTCGGCCGGCTCAAGCGCCTGGGTGTGAAAAACGACGACCTTTCCGCCATCAGCGTCACCCCCGGCTATACGGTCACCGTCTATGAGCATGCGGGTTTCAGGGGACGCTCCCTCACCTTTACTTCCAACGCTCCCTGCCTGAAACGCCACCGTTTCAATGACATCATTTCTTCCATGGTTGTGTCAAAGGTTGCGCCTCCTCGCCGGAAAAAATTTGTGGCCAGCGTTTACAAGCACTGTGGCTACAAGGGCACCCGCGTGGATCTCCATGTGGGCTCCTACACCCTGGCCATGCTCATGCGCCGTGGCATGAGAAACGATGACATCTCCTCCCTGGTTCTGGCCCCCGGCTACAAAGCCACCCTCTTTGTCCACGATAATTTCCGCGGCAAGCGCGTGACCTTCTACGGCTCCGACAAGTGCTTCGTGGATAACGGCATCAACGACAAGGTCTCCTCCATTATCATCACCCGCCGCTAACCCTTCTGGGCTCTGCTCGATTTCTCCATTCCCCTGAACTGTTCATACAGCACAAAGGTGTTGTGAAATCCCCTCCTGCGGTTTCGGTTGTTGCCACGGAAGATGGCCACCTCCACCCCTGACTCCACGCAGATTTTACAGGAACATTTTTTCCAGGGCATCTCCCTGAGGGTCTTCTCGTAGTGGGCGAGGCGGCTTTTTTTCCCCGGATTATAGAAGGTCTCATACTCTCCGAGTACATCCATGAGTTCACCCAGGGAGACTGCGCCCCGATCATAGCCCCGAATTTTCTCAAGGGATGCGGACTCCAGCCGCCGGGCCAAGGAGAGGTCATCCCCGGTGAGATTCTTCATGGGCCCGCGTTTTCCGGGCTCGGGGATTCGGATGGCGCAGTAGTCTCTCTTGAGAGTGTGGTAGTTATCCGTGGACCCCATCCAGGCGCGACGCAGAGCTGAGGCCGAGTCCACGGAGTACACACCGAGTTTTTGGAGCGCTTCGAGCATGGGGATTCGCGCAACACCAAAGAGATGCAGGCGAGTCTCGGGAGGAATAACCCCCCGCACCGCCCGGGTGATCTCCAGGATGGTCTCCGTGGAGGCGCGCACCAGACCTCCCAGGGCCAGCATGGTGTAACCCATGGTGATCATCTGCGAGGCCAGGGTGGCGTAGGAGTCGGGGTCCCAGCCCTGCACGGCCCCCACGGGGGTGAAGGGAGAGCCGAGCTTTTTGTGGAGCGAGATAAACTCCCGGGCATTCTCCCGGGTGATCTCGTACCGCAGGTCACGATCGGGGAACTCCGCCGATGGTATGAGATGATCAATACTCACGCCGAAGTCAAAGCCGCAGGTGGTGTAGTAATCAATAATCTCTTCACTGGTGTAAGGGGGGAGCTTCTCCTCAAAGTAACCGAAGGCGCCGCAGTCGCCGATGACAGGGAACTCACGGGGAACTCTGAGCGCTCCGTGGACCCCCAGCCGGCGTAACCGCTCCCGCCGTTTTTTGGATTTTTCCTCCACGACCTTGGAGACCAGGATTCCGTCATAGGGCGGGCGCTCAAGCAGCTCGTGGGCGTATCGCTCCGATTCCCACCCCTTGCCACGGGCCGTGTCCGTGAGAAAATCGTAGCCCGGATCAACCAGGTCATCCCAGTCGGGGATAAAGTACAGGGGGCGCGTCACCTGGCCACCATGCGCAGAAATTCCGACGGCGTTGAAGGGATAACAACGGGCAGGTCGCAGCGCTCCAGGAACCGCCCACCCAGCACTCCCTTGAGGGCGATGAGGGTAGAGCGGAATTTTCGGGCCTCGGGCAAGGCCAGAGGTATGTAAAGGGATCCCCGTGGTGCAAGGTTGGCAGCGGACGGGGCACCCAGCACGATTGTGCGGGAAAAATCACCGGAGAGCTCCCACAGTCGGGCCGCCCGAAGGTAGCCGCTTCCCAGGAGAACGAGGGTACAGTCGGCTGCGGTGGAGAGTGCGGTGGAGAGTGCGTTTTTCAGGTCCAGTTCCCGGGACATTGCGTCGATGACACGCGGAGATTTCCCGGAGAAGGTCGCCTCGTAGGGGTAGAGGAGCTGGTCACCGCCGACAAGCCCGTAGGCTGCGCTGAGGATATACAGCTCCGTGCGGATCGCAGGATTCATTTTTTCCATGCCCCGCATCAACTCTGTGTGCTGTCTGCCGGCGTACAGATCCCGTGCCCTGGCCGTGGGGAGGTCTCTGGTACGCACGGGTGGGCTGCCAGCCCTGATCATCTGCACCTCTTCGAAGGAGAGGGGCGCGTCACACCTGAGTGTTTTCGCCCCCGTACAGGCGGAGATCACACGGACAACGGGAGCGCTATTCTTCGGACTCATGGCGGTCCCACGTGGTCACGGCGAAGGCCTTGTGTTTGTGGATGGACTCATCGTTCACCGCGGTCACCTCATACCACTCCACCTTCTCGTTTTCCTGCAGAAGGACCGCCGCGTTTCGGACCATGTCCTCCACGAAGACCGGATTGTCGTAAGCCTGCATGGTCACGTGCCGCTCATCCTCGCGCTTGAGCAGGGGATAAATGGGAGCCGAGGCGGCGGCCTCACCGATGGTGAAGAGATCCTCCAGCCAGATGTGGCTGAAATCATCCCCCTCCAGGCGCTCGGGTCTGATCTTGATGGTGATCATCCCCCGCTGGTTGTGGGCGCCGTAGTCGGAGACCGCCTTGGAGCATGGGCACAATGAGGTGACGGGGACTGTGGCCTCCAGGATAAAGTCCAGATTCTCACCGTCCGCCTCGATGTAAAAGGCACAGTCGTAATCCATGACGGATTTGCAGCCCGTAACAGGCGCTTTTTTATTGACAAAATAGGGAAAATGGACCTCCAGATGGGCCCGCTCGGCGCTCAGCCGTTTCTGCATCTCCCGGATGATAACCGGCAGTTTGTCCGCGGAGATCTCAGAGGAGAAATCCGACAGGATAGTCACGAACCGGCTCATGTGCGTCCCCTTGAACTCCTTGGGGAGGTCGACGGAGAGGGTAAAGGAGCCAATGGTGTGTTGTTCGGTGTTTTCCCGATCAGCTACGATAATGGGCCAGTTGATGTCGGTGATTCCCACATGGTCAATGGGGATCTGGCGGTGGTCTCGGTGATTCTGAACATCTTCCATGGTGCGCTATTCCTCTCCGAAGTAGTGGCAGAAGGAGTTGTCGGTTTCGTGGACGGTGATGCGATAGAGCCCCGGGAGTTGGTGAATCAGGCGGTTCCAGATCCAGCGGGCCATCACCTCGGAGGTGCCGTCTTCGAGACCCTCGATGTCATTGAGATAGGTGTGGTCGAGTTCGTCGGCGAGGGGTTTCGCCACTTCTTTGATATCCTTGAAGTCCATATACCAGGCGGTGTCATCGGAGACGGGTCCCCGGACCTCCACCTCGAACTTGAAGGAGTGGCCGTGGAGGTTGCGGCATTTGTGGCCCTCGGGGGCCTTGGGCAGGCGGTGAGCCGCCTCGAAATCAAATCGTTTGACCAGATGGACGGTGTGCATGGAGAGTTATCCTTTCATGGAAGGCCGATCACCTTGTGGAGCTGCAGCTGGAACCGGCCGTCGGGGGGACCCTCCGTGAGCACCCAAGAGGCCAGAGTCGAGGGCTCAAGGTGCGCCGTTACGGGCGTGAAGAGGGGCCGCCACCGGCGATGCTCGTGACGGCGCAGGTGGATCATGGCGTTGTCAAAATCTTCCCGGGAGGCGCAGGGAAACTTCACCTCGTCGAGGTGATCAAGGCGGGCGAAGTTTTCTTCGCACAGGGAGGAGGCCTCCCCCGAGGAAGGGGGTTTTACGTCCATGACAATATGGGTCCTCGGGTCCACCTTATCAAGGGGGCAGGCGCCGGAAGTTTCCAGTAGAACGGTAAAACCATAATCATTTAAAGCAGATAAAAGTGCAAAAGAATCGTCCTGGAGCAGCGGTTCGCCGCCGGTGACCTCCACTACACGGGCCCCCATCACCGAGATCCGGTTAATGATATCAGAAATTTCCATGGGGATTCCCGGTGCAGTGCGGACCACCGCGGTGTCGCACCAGGAGCAGTTGAGGTGACAGCCCGCCAGGCGAATGAAAACACAGGGGAGGCCCTGAAAGGAGGATTCCCCCTGCAGGGATTTGAAAATTTCATATACCTTGAGAGACACGGCTATCGCTCCTGGTAGGAAATGGGGTCGGTCAGCCCCGCCTGGGCAAAGCCCTTGAGACGTAACAGGCATGAGTCGCACCGGCCGCAGGAGATGCCCTGATTGTCGGGATCATAGCAGGTGTGGGTCATGGAATAGTCCACGCCCAGCGAGACCCCCAGTTTCACGGTCTCACCTTTATCGAGCTCCATGAGGGGCGCGTGGACAGTGATGTGGCCACCCTCCACCCCTATTTTAGTGGCCTTGTTGGCCAGCAGCTCGAAGGCCTCGATGAACTGGGGGCGGCAATCGGGGTACCCGGAATAATCCACGTGGCTCACCCCGATGAAGATGTCCGTGGCGCCGGTCACCTCGCACAGGGCCAGGGCGTAGGAGAGAAAGATGGTGTTTCGAGCCGGGACATAGGTGACGGGGATACCCTGATCCGACGGGGTTTCTCCCTTGGGGACCTGCCCGTGCCCCGTGAGAGCGCTGCCCCCCAGGGAGGCGAGGGGCAGATCGAGGATGGTGTGGTGCGTCACTTTGAAGTGTGCGGCGACCCTTTTTGCAGACTCGAGCTCCACGGTGTGGCGCTGGCCATAGGTGAAACTGAGTGCGTGAATGGTGAACCCTTTGTCAATGGCAATGGCCAGGGC
>JAHJLU010000004.1 GCA_018821745.1 Myxococcota bacterium
ACAACACCAACAACATCAACAACACCAACAACATCAATAATATTGACTGTGGAAACGGCGTCATTGAGGGCACTGAAGACTGCGATGGCACGGAACTGGGCACCGCTGAGTGCACCACTCTGGGCCTCGGCTTTACCGGCGGAACGCTCGCATGTAACACCAACTGCACCTTCGACACAGCCCTTTGTGAAGGTGGCTTTGAGTGTGGTAACAGCGTTATCGAAGGAACGGAAGAATGCGACACCGACGACCTGAACGATGAAGACTGCACCACCCTTGGCCTCGGTTATACCGGTGGTGTTCTCTCCTGTGGGGATGACTGCATGTTCGATGTCTCCGCGTGCGTGACCGAAACACTCGATTGCGGCAACGGCACCGTTGAAACGGGCGAAGCATGTGACGGTGACGATCTCAACGGCGCCAGCTGTTCCGATTACGGATATACCGGCGGCACACTTTACTGCAACGTTACCTGCACCGGCTTTGAAATGTTTGGCTGCAACAACTACGATTATGATTGTGGTAATGGCCTCATTGGACTCGGCGAGTCCTGCGATGGCACAAATCTTGGTGGCCAGGATTGCACTGACAGAGGCTTCTCCGGGGGTACCCTGGCCTGTGACAGTAACTGCGGCTTCGACACCTCAGCTTGCACAGGGGACTTCTGTGATTTAAACTACTGGTACAACGACGGATATTGCGACCCCTGTGAACTCATGGGTGGAACCGTGGATCCCGACTGTGCCGACATCTGCTACAACTCCGACGGCGACTGCGGCTCCTATGTTGATCCTCTGGTGGGTACCACCACCTGTTTGTATGCAGAGGGTGTTGAAGACCCCGACTGCACCGGTTCTTGCGGTGACGCGGCTATCGATGGCTGGCTCGGTGAAAACTGTGACGGTGCGGAGCTCAACGACTACACATGTGAGGATTTCGGATACTATGGCGGAACCCTCAGCTGCAGTGACAACTGCACCTTTGATATTACCGGCTGTGATCCCGGCACCTGCGGTGACGGTTTTATCGCCCCCTTTGGCGCCGAGACCTGTGACGGCACCAACACCAGCGGCCTGGGCTGTGAAGACCTCGGACTGGGCTTCGGCAGCGGAACCCTCACTTGCAACAGCACCTGCGATGACTACGATGTGAGTGCCTGTATTTACCCCACCTGTGGCGACGATATCGCTGAAGGACCCGAGACCTGCGATGGAACAGACCTTATGGGCTATGCCTGTGAAGACCTCGCTGGCTTCATCGGTGGCACACTCGCCTGTAACGGCACCTGCGACGGCTTCGACACTGATGGTTGTACAGCTCTCACCTGCGGTGCCATTGATCTGGGAACCCTCGACGCGACTATTCAGGCCACTGGCGATCTCTGTGACGGAACCGGTTCCACCCTCTATGACAACGACTCCAACTGCACCGGTTATTCTTCGACAGGTTCGGAGAAAGTCTTCCAGCTGGTGGTACATGCTGGTGCCACCATCGACATTACCTATGAAACTGAGGCAGACAACGCCCTCTATATCATCGACAGCTGCACGGATACCATGCCTGCATCCTGTCTTGCTGGTGCAGATGCAAACGGCAGCTCCACTCCCATTGAGACCGTGAGCTATACCAACAGTACCGGTGCGGATCAGACCATTTTCATCGTAGCTGACCTTTACAGCACCGTTTGCTCAGGTACCCCCATCAACTACACCATCGACATCACTTTCTAGTTGATTCATTGAATCGCTGACCGGGGCTTTGCCCCGGTCATTCCTATTCTCCCACATATTCATGCAAACAGGGACCATGCCCATGGCAGCCATGCCCTATTATCCGGGCCAAAGTGATCCCTGCGGGACATTGGATCACAATGCCCGCTCCCTGTACCCTTACCGCAAATTGGAAATGTTCGAATGCTGTCGTGCTGTCGAAGAGGAAATCTACTCTTCTTTTTGCGGGGGCTCCGCACTGGATTCTGTCGGGAGTTCATCATCATCCGAGGGCAGCGTGAAGGCGGCGAAGGGATCCCCCTTGTCCAGAAACTGAAGAACGCCTCCGAGAGCCAGCAGGACAGACCCGGCCAGGGCGGCGAAGAACCCCAGGCTGACCCTCGCGACTACCTGATGGGGGTTGTAGGTAGCGTGCATATAAAAGGCCTGTGAAGCATCCCTGAGAGTTCCTGACATGTAGAAGACCAAAATGAACAGCAGGCTGCCCGCGCCACCGGCAACCCCCAAAAACAGGAATGGATGAAACTGTCTTTTTATGAAGGCCAGGATCAGGAGCGCCAAACCCGCGACAACAGCCAGCCACCCCATAACGAGGATGATTATCCCCGCGGTCTTGGTCTTCTTCGCTTTGTCATGAAAATTCAAGAGCGTCCCCACTTCCCTGCCCGCTGATCGGCGCGCCTTGAGCCCCTCGGCGGCGAGGCTCCGCAGTTTCTCCCAGCTCCGGAATTTCTTGGCCTTGCGGGATTTATCTTCCTCCTGGCATCCCTTCTTGCAGCCATAGAAGGTCTCCATTCCCTTGGGACTGTAACGTTCTGACTGCTCATACTCAGCCCCCTTCTGATCCTTGTGGTAGGCGAACCTGAGCCGCCATTCCCGGGAAAAGAGGGAATAACTGAGGAGCGCGATGGACAGAATATAAAGGGCTATGGCGCCTTTTCGGTGATTTGACATGGGTGAAGTCTCCCTTTCTGCTCTCCCTTTTATAATGAAAATGCAATCTCCACAAGCTGACTCAGTTCCCATACGGCATGTGATACAGGAGAATAGCACAAACGAATCAACAGAGTTGAGGCCATGACAGGCGCACGCGGGTGAGGTCCTTCCTCTTGCGGCGTATCCTTGCAGTGCCTGCCCCATGAGAACCTTCGGCGGCGGGCGAAGGAGACACACAATGGGCAAATTTTATCTCATATCCCTTTCACTCGTAGTGGTCATTGCCTGTCAGGGGCGTGATACGACCAAAAAATCCCCCGAAGAAAAAGTCATTGAGCCAATCCAGAAGGCCGACTTCGTGCAAAACGAAGTCTCTATTCCTGCGACAAAAATCAAGGATCAGAGCAAGTCCACTTACAAGATGCTCCCCATGGGTGCCAGGACCAGTGGAAAAAACGGCTTGGGAGGAGCCAAGTTTTATTCCTCAGGGGCTCGCCGCATAAAAATGGGCGAGGGTATCGCCCGACCGCGGGGCCCAAAGGGTCTGAGTACTTTTGACAAGAAACGTGACAACAGGAACTTCAATACGGAGTCCTATGACAGAATCTACGAGAATCCCTTTGACCGAGTCATTGAGAAGCCGCTCTCGACCTTCAGTGTCGATGTGGACACCGCCTCCTACGCCAACGCCCGGCGATTCCTCACTGCCCACAGGATGCCCCCGAAGGACTCCATCCGAATCGAAGAATTTATTAATTATTTCAACTACAATTACGAGGGGCCATCCCCTGCTTCCAAGACCCCCTTCAGCGTCCATGGCGAGCTGTCCAGTTGCCCCTGGGCTCCCAGGCATAAGCTGCTTCGTATCGGCATCAAAGGGAAGGAGATCCCCGAGAAGAGCCGCCCGAACTCCAATCTGGTATTTCTCCTGGATGTCTCGGGTTCCATGAACTCCCCCAACAAGCTCCCCCTCCTCAAGCAGGCCTTCAAGCTCCTGGTTAAGAAACTGACGCCACGTGACCGCATCGCCATCGTTGTGTATGCAGGGGCGTCAGGCGTTGTGCTGCCCTCCACCTCCGCCGGTGAACAGCAGAAAATCCTGGACTCCCTGAGCAAACTCTACGCCGGTGGCTCCACAAACGCCGGGGCCGGGATTGAAGCCGCCTACGCCATTGCCGAGAAGCATTTTATTCCCAAGGGGATCAACCGCGTGATTCTGGCCACAGACGGGGACTTCAACGTGGGGACCACCTCCCGTGGAGATCTGGTACGCATGGTTGAGAAGAAGGCGAAGAAAAACATTTACCTCACTGTGCTCGGGTTTGGCATGGGCAATTATAAGGACTCCATGCTGGAGACCCTCTCCGGCAAGGGAAACGGTAACTACGCCTATATCGATACCATCAGCGAAGCTCGCAAGGTACTGGTGAAGCAGATGGGGGGGACACTCATCACCATCGCCAAGGATGTGAAGATCCAGATCGAATTCAACCCTTCCAAAATTGCGGCCTACCGCCTCATCGGCTATGAAAACCGCATACTGGCGGCCCGGGATTTCAATGACGACAAAAAGGACGCAGGGGAGATCGGCGCGGGACACATGGTGACGGCCCTCTACGAACTCATCCCCAAGGGAGTGAAGGTCCCCGGGCCCACGGTGGACAGCCTCAAATACCAGGCGCCCAAAACTCCGGTTAAGGGGAGCAACCTCCATGAACTGGCCACGGTGAAGCTGCGTCACAAAGCACCTGACGCCGAAAAATCCACTCTCGTCTCTTTCCCGGTGAAGGATCTCAGCGGTTCCTTCCAGTCTGCCTCTGAAGATATGCGATTTGCGGCGGCTGTTGCTGGCTTCGCCATGCTCCTGAGGGGATCGGAGCACGCGGGAACACTTACCTATACAAAAGTCATCGGCATGGCCCAAAAAGCCATGGGCTCGGACAAAAACGGATATCGCAAAGAGTTCATCTCCCTGGTGAAAAATGCCATGGATTTGAAAAAGTAGACACCACCGTCTGTCTGACCGGCCCCACAGATCCTCCCGTCATGCAGAAATGACCACTCCCTGACACCCATCCGTCCCCAGATCCCGCCCACCGAAAAAACGGGTGTGCGCCTCATGAAATTAATCCTTGAATAACCAGCGTTTTGAGACCATACTCACCCTCTGACCCATAGGATATTGGGTGCGGCGGCGGGAATATAAGCCCTCCGGTGAGGCAGTGTGCCGCATAACCACGAGGAGATTTACGTGAATAGAAAAATGCTGATTAACGGACAGCGGGCCGAAGAGCTTCGATTAGCCATCATCGGCGACGGTGTCCTCGAACACTATCAGGTGGAGAAATCCGAAGCAGGCCTCCAGCGGGCCAACATTTATGTGGGGCAGGTCACCTCCCTGCAGAAAAACCTCAACGCCGCCTTTGTTGACTATGGGTCCGCAAAAGACGGTTTCCTCCCTGCCCGGGAGGTGATGCATCAGGTGGCCTCCGCAAAACCCCGGCAGGGCGAGGGTTCACAGAACATCGAACAGCTGCTGCAGAAGAAGAAGCCGATCCTGGTTCAGGTCACCAACGATGCGGTTGGAGGGAAAGGCGCTGCGCTGACTACCAACATAAGCCTCGCGGGACGATACCTGGTCCTCACGCCCTTCGACTCTTCCCGGGGGATCTCCCGCAAGATAGAAGACGAGGATGAGCGCAAGGTTCTCAGAGAGCGAATCACAGACCTCGCCCTCCCCGACCAGATGGGATGCATCATCCGTACCAACGCCATGG
>JAHJLU010000367.1 GCA_018821745.1 Myxococcota bacterium
CATCGCTTTTTTTTCTGCGGTGTTGAGGTGTCGACATTGTTTTTTGCCGGCTCCTGTTTTTTTGCCGGCTCCACTTTTTTCGCCGGTGGATTCATGTTGTCTGAAGAATCCCCCTCTTTCTCCCGGGACGATTCTTTTTTGCCGCAGCCGGCAACGGAGACCGCAACAGTGAGAGATGCACCGATAATAAGATGTTTCAGCATGTGGCCGGAGTTGACGTCATTGTAATGTGGGTAGGATTTTTCCACTGGTTGGTCTACTCGCTTCAGTTTCATAGCCATCTCTCCTGTTGGAAGGAATTCAGTTCAAGGTCATCATGGAACAGCCCCCCTGTCAATGAGTATCCATGGAGTGCACTATTCGTAAATGAGAAACAAAACGAGGTTTGATCCTGAATATAGCCTTTGGGGTTCAGCATTCCAGTGGCTTCGAACGCATCTTTTCATGCATTTGCGCGTTTGCGGCAGGACCGGTATCGATGAAGGGCTGTTTTCTGCCATCAGCCCAAGAGGATGAATGATCATGGAAAAGAACCTGCGACAATCCCTGGAATTTGCCGAGAGCATCATCAACACGGTCCGAGAACCGCTGATCTCTTTGGACCAGGATCTCCGTGTGGTCACTGCCAGCCGCTCCTTCTACAAGTTTTTCCAGGTTAAGCCAGAGGAGACCATCGGACAGTTGATCTATGACCTGGGCAATAAACAGTGGGACATTCCCAGGCTTCGGGAGCTGCTGGAGACCATCCTGCCGCAGTAAACCACCTTTGAAAACTATGAGATGGAACACGATTTCGCCACTATAGGCAGGCGAACCATGCTCCTGACATGATTATGCCGAAGAAAAACGGCAAAGAGGTCAGGGAGGCGATCATCAAGGTAAGTCCGAATATGAAAATACTCTTCGCCAGCGGATATACCATGGAGATCATCACCAACAGAGAATTGAAGGAGGGCGCTTTTAACTTCATCCCAAAACCGTACCCCTCAAAAAGCCTCCTGTTGAAGGTCAGGGAGGTCTTGGACAAATGAACAGGAATAATTCTGGCCGGGCTCCAGGCGGGAAAGTCAACTGTCTGCCTCCCAATCCATGACGCTTTCGAATTGCCAATAGCAAATTACTTAACTATGGTATTTTAAGAACTATGAACTCAAGAAGGCAAGGTGAGTTATGCGGTTAGTTTATTTGGTAATGGTGATAGTTCTGTTTGCTTTTGCGCAATGCAAAAAGAGCGGTGAAAAGGGATCCCCAAAGGATTCGGCCACAAACCCCGGGGCTCCTGAGGCTAAGTCGGTCAAAAGGGCAAAGCCGGGGAAGGTTGAACCCAAGGTCTCGCGGTCCGTGGATCACAAAAAGGGCGCTGCGCTCCCCGCAGAGGCAGGGTTCCGAGTGGCATGGCTCCCAGGTCTGTGGAATACCATCCAAAAACTGCACGCCGGCACAGCCGACGAAGTGTTCAAATCCATAACCGGAAAACCGGTCTTGCCCGAGCTCGTCACTCTCGTCACGAATCCCCTTTCCGTGGGTGTCTCAACGACAAAGCACTCCCATGGCGCCTTCTTCTTCGGGGATGAGGAGGCGTGGAAACGATCCGGCGCAGCCCTCAAGGTTTGGTCCTTGTCTGTCCGGAACGAAAAGACCAAGAACCCCTGGGTGAATGATCCAGCAAACCCCTACCAGAAGAAGCTCAATGCTATTTTGGCAAAGGCGCCCTGGGTGAATCACCGGCTGATCATCCCCCTGGCCGACGCAACGAAGTTCGCCCGGTTTGTCAAAACAACCGCCGGGAGATTTGCCGCCAAGACCTGCCCTATAATAAATGGAAAACTCCAGGACGGCGTCTACATCACTGGCAGTATTGCCACGGCGTGTCCAAAGTTGCCCGGGTTTACCCCTGGCGCGCCCGCGGTGTTCGCATTCAACCGCGAAGGGGGAATTTTCGCCGCCCTGCGCCTGGTTAAAAACCACGCGCGGGTCGATATACTCACGATTCCCGCCTGGCTCAAGGGGTTTGATTTCACTCCCTCAAAAATCGCCGGGGCGTGTGATATGAAGAGTCAGGAGCCTCCCCGGGACCCCTCAGTCTCCCGTCCGTTCACCCTCTCGACCCGGTGGCAGAGCTTTTCCATGGCCTCGACCTATTTGGGCGCCCTCGAGGCCATTGCCGCCCTCTTGGAAGCCCGGCCCGATACGAAGGTCGAGCTGCTCAAGGTCAGCGCCGGTATTCTCGACTTCAGCGAGCAATTTTCTGCAAAGGCTTCCTTTTTAACTGAGGGGATGAAACTTCAATTTACCGATAAAAATGAGCTCGTAATCAAATGGAAGGTCAACCCGAAGGGATACAACCTCTTCCGCAACGTAATGGGGGGGTCAATGGTGCCCATGAACGCCATTTTTTGGGAGAGGCTCCTGGGTCATGCCAGGGAGCTTTTGCAAAAAGAAAAATCGCCCCTGGGTAATCTGACCTTCATGAAAATTCTGGGTTGCGGGCCCATGTGTACTGCTGACTGTTTCAACCGTATTCCACTGGAATGTTATATCCCCGACGCCTCCAAAACCGTTGACCGGATCAGACTCGACCTGACAAATTTTTTCAAAATGCGCCTCGGCCCCATTCTCCCCCGCCTCAAAAAACCTGCCATGGCCCTGCTCAAAAAAACCAGGACCCTCCTCTTCACCACCACGGTACAGTAACAGCCGCCTGTATACGTTCGATTACCTCGAAATCCGGCATACTGTTATACATAATCAGTAAGAACCGTTTGCTTTTTTTGGGTTGTTCCACGGCGTTCGGGAGAACGTGACTCCTCATCTGAAATCTTCCATGGGTGTACCTCTCTGAGCTGGTGTATCTACTCCGTTGAATTTCCAGTTATCTTTCCCGGGGGATGGAATCGGCGAATCTGAAGGTCAGGGATTGTGTGGTCTCTCCCGATTCATTGTGGGGGAAAAGCAAAGGCTGGAACGGGGACGGAGGGGAGGAAGAGAAGAGCTGCGGGCAGGATGGCTGCGGTCCCAGGGGGAGGAATGATTTCCCTGTGGCTTTGACAGGTCGGCCGGGTGTGGTAGGGTGTGGTGTTTTGAAAAATTCCTATGTAGCGGTTATCTGGATCGGGTGATTTATATGCAGCGATTAATCTTACTGATTTCAATGGTGGCGATTCTGCTGGGTGCCTGTGATGATCCAAAAGAGAGCAATAACTCCCAGAACAACAACCTCCCCGACGGGGGTGTGGATGTTATTGATGATGGCACCACCGATGGTGATATCACCGAGGATGTCTTTGTTCCCCCGGAGGAAGTATGGCCCCCGGAGCGGGTCCACTTCCGCACTGCAACCCGCTCCTTCAACCGGCAGTGGTATGTGGCGCTCCATGAGGGTCAGATCTGGGTCAAGCCCAACGAAGAGGTGACGGGGAGCGTGGCGGACTGGCAGCTGCTGGGGAACACGGGGAGGCCCGAGAGCGGGCAGTTCCCCAACTTTGGTGTCCCCGAGACCATCACGGAGATCTCCGCCGATGGGGTCCATCTCATGG
>JAHJLU010000368.1 GCA_018821745.1 Myxococcota bacterium
CCGCATTAAAAGCTTCCTCGCGCGGCTGGACAGGATGGCGACCCCCTATGGCGAGAAGGCCCTCCTGGCATGGTCCCTTTCTCAGTTGGATTCGCTCTCGAAGGGGAGAGAGCCTCTCCTTGTGCATTTGAAGCGTTGGCACAGGGCAGAAATAGCCCGTATGAAGTCCGGGGCTGCGGCGCGGAAGATGCCCTTTGTGGACTACTGGCGGTTTGTCACTGTGGAAAAATACAACAAGGATCTCTTCCGGCAGATTGCCGCTCTCGTTTACGCCCGCACGGCCATCTTCTCCTGGAGCGATACCAGTACTGAGAGGCTCAGGGCTACTTCGGCGAGAATGCATTATTTCCACATGAAACGGGGGAGCTTGAATATGGTTACGGATCCCCTCCTGAAGCTCGGGGTTGAGTTGGACAAGGTGCTGTTTTCCATCGAAAAGAATGAGGGGAAGGGGATCAACAGTATTCTCCCCGGGAAACTGCGGCCCTTGCTTGCAAAGAAATATTATCAGGCGAAATACCATGACGCCAACTTTACGCTGCGTCTCTCCTACGGTGTCACCGCGAACTACAAGGACTCTTCCACAGGGAAGGTCTACCCATGGTACACCGGCCTCAAAGGGATGCTGAAAAAATACACGGGGAAAGATCCTTTTGATCTGCCCCGAACTTTTTATTCAACGGCCCGGAAGCCCTATGGGGGACAATTTTATGATAAAATAATCAAGGATGTACCGCTGAATTACACGACAAAGCTGGACACGACAGGTGGCAATTCGGGGAGCCCCGTCCTCAATGGCAAAGGGGAGTTGATTGGGCTCCTGTTTGACGGCACACCTGAGTCCATTTTGTCCGACTGGTTTTACCGGCAGGATCAGCGCTCCATCTGTTTTGATATCCGATTTTCGCTCTATCTCGCAAAGGCATGGAAGCAGGCGGATCGGCTCAGTAAAGAGCTTGGATTTGCCGGCACGCTCATTGGTGATATTCAGTCCCCGGCGACCAAGAGGTAAGAGTGACGCGGTACAAACGACTCCATAAAGCGATTAATAATCCGGCGACAGAGATAGTAATTGGTGTCTTTATCGTCGTCAGTGTTCTGCTCACTCTGCTTGAAGTGCAGGCCAAACCCGGATCCTTGGCGCGTGACATTTACATGTCAGTGGGACTGGGGATTACCATTCTTTTCATTGTGGAGCTCTCCCTGCGGTATCTGGTTTCCGACGGGTTCAAACCCTTTTTCAAAGAATACTGGATAGATATTCTAGCAGTAATGCCACCTGTGCGGGCGCTCCGTTTTCTGCGGGTTCTTCGGCTGCTGAGATTGTGGCGCCTGGGGTTGCTCATCGCGCGACGCTCAAAGCGCTCCTCCTCCATGATTCAAGAAGGTCTCATGGAGAACATTCTGCTGATTATGGTTCTCCTGGGAGTTTTTGTTGTTGGCGCGTTTGGCATGTTCATGGTGGAGAAGGAGAACGCCAGTTTCAACTCCCTGGGTAAAACTGTCTGGTGGTCCCTCTTCACCCTCATGGCTGGCGAGCCGGTTGGTGGCGAAGCAAAAACCTTTGCCGGCCGAATGATATCAGCCATGGTTATGCTGGGGGGGTTCACCTTTTTCGCGGTTTTTACGGGAGTGGTCTCCGCCGTGATGGTCAGTCGATTCAAGGGGAGAATGGAGGCAACGGAAATGGAATTGGAAACGCTTGAAAATCATTTTGTTATTTGTGGGTGGAACAGGAGCGGAATGGTAATTGTGGGCGAGCTTCAGGCTTCGGATACCACCCGAAACACGCCCATTGTTATCGTGGCCGAGATGGAAGAGCGGCCTAAATTCCCCAAGGATGTGGATTTGGGGATGATTTATTTTGTGCCCGAGGACTACACTTCAAACAGGGTGCTGAAAAAAATTGGGGTTAAAAAGGCAAAGGCGGCCATCCTGCTGGCAGATAAATCCAAGCCCAGATCGGACCAGGATCGGGACGCCAGGACGATTCTGGCCGCGCTCACCATAGAACGTTTGAACAGCAGTATCTTTACCTGTGTGGAGCTGCTCAACAGAGAGAATAAAGAAAACCTCAAGGAGACACACATTGAGGATATCATCATCGGAGACGAATACACAGGAAACCTCATGGCCCACTCCTCTCGTGCCTGGGGGCTCGTGGCAGTGCTCGATGAGCTGCTGACAGCCAAGAGAGGAAACCAGTTTTACAAGATACCGGTTTTTCAGGATTTGGTCGGCATGACCTTTGCCGATGCGCTGTCCGAAGTTAAAAAGCGATACAATGCCATCCTTATCTCCATTGAATCCGGTGACAAACCGGCCCTTGAATGCAATGAGGAAACAGCGATGGGGCTGGAGTTCATTAAAATTCAGGGCGCGATTACTACAAATCCACCCTCTGATTATCAGTTGAAAGCATGCGATCAGATGATTTGTATCGCTACCCATGAGCCCAAAGTGTAGCAGACTCCCAATCCTAAAAGTGCAGCATGAATTTAAAACCGAAGAGCATCATTGAATTAATGTCATCTTTTCGTTCGTCGCCATTGGGTACAATCACCGAAGCCTCAAGGTTGAGGGAAAACACCAGGCCATAGAGCAAGGGGCTGGTGAAGCGCCACTGCAGTCCTGCGCCCAGAGTCCAGTCGAAGGCAGTCTGCGTGAGGTATGGCGACTCTGCG